>CAZZIT010000186.1:0-1782 GCA_964654365.1 uncultured archaeon | reverse complement strand
ATATTTACTCTGGAAAAACTGCTGGAAAAGTTCATTCCTTGCTTCCTGACGCTGAAACATTCGTAATCGTCTGCCCGAACCACACAGGTTATGGTCTGCCAGTAGCGGTTTCAACGCAAACCTGGAAAACTCCGCTTGGCGAAGTTGAAAGCGACATTGAGTTTATAAAGGCAATGCCGAAGAAGATCGTGGCCGAAGATGAGCTCGCGCACGTCGAAGAGCACAGTGCAGAAGTCCAGATTCCGTTCCTGCAGTTTGCTCATAAGAACTTCAGGATCGTCGTCATCTGTATGAGGCTTCAGGACGAAGATACAGCAAGGGACGTGGCAGAGGAAATAATCGAGGCTGAAAATAGAACGAAAAGAAAAATAGTGGTTATTGCATCCTCAGACATGCATCATTATCTCAGCGATGCGGAATGCAGGAAAAGGGATAGGGAGATAATTGATGCAATTCTATCGATGGATATCGCAAAATACTACGCTAAGATCTACGAGATGGACGCAAGTGTCTGCGGATATGGCCCGATTGCCGTTGCGATGAGCTATGCAAGGCACAGGAATGCAAAGGCGGAGCTTGTAGATTACTCGACGAGCGGAGAAGTCGCGGACAAGAACTTTGTCGTTGGATATGCGGGAATCGTTTTCAGAGCTTAAGATCACAAGGGAATTGAAAGCTGAGGGAGAAGCCCGAATTTTTGCGGAAATTGCATTCAGAAATCTGAACTTTTTAGATGAATTCTACTACTACGAGGTCGTGGATTCAACGAACGAGAGGGCAAAGGAAAAGTGCAGGAAGTTCTGCCTTTTCTTTGCAGATCGTCAGATCGCGGGAAAGGGCAGACTCGGAAGAAGATGGTTCAGCGAAAGGGGTGGGCTTTACTTTTCCATCACTCTCCCCGTTTACGAGGCTGCGAAGTTAACGATGGTCTCAGCCCTCTCCGTTGCCGAAGCTGTTCCAGGGGCAAGGATAAAGTGGCCAAACGATGTCCTTCTGAACGATCTGAAGTTTTCGGGAATCCTTGGGGAAATTGCTGGAGAGAAGGCGATCGTTGGCGTGGGAATAAATGTGGAAAACGAAATCCCGGAAGAGCTCAGAGGGTATGCAACAAATATAGTATCATTTTATAAAATAAGCCGATTGGAAGTATTTGAAAGATTTACCAAGAACTTCAACTGCTACTACTTCGAGCTCGTTTCCGGAAACTGGAGCGAAATTTTCCAGAAATACAGGAGTCTTTGCATCACTGCGGGAAAGAAGGTTAGGGTTATAACTCCTGCTGGGGAATTTTCGGGAATTGCGGAGCTTTCTGAAGATGGCGCGATAATCGTCGATGGAAGGAAGGTCTATGCGGGAGACTGCATACATCTGAGAATCTGATAAATATTTCTATAATTTCGGAATTGCAAGATAAAGCTTATAAACTATAATGAACAAATTTAGTCTGGGGGTGAGAGCCAAGTCCCAGAACGCGAGTCTCCGGGAATTTGGCCAGTTTTACTTAATTTCTTTTAAATCTGCCATGACTCAGAAGACCTCAAGAATCCTGTAGTATGTATCCCTTCTCGCAACTCTCCGTCCCACTGATTTTACCGCCCCGATTATTTCCTCAAAGCTCGCTGGCCTGAATTCTTTTCCCGTGGCCCTGATAACGCTCTCTTCAAACATCGTCCCACCAAAGTCGTTAGCGCCAAAGAACAGGGCAAGTTTGGCAACTTCGAAGCCCTGACTGAGCCATGAAGCCTGTATGTTTCTGAAGTTGTCGAGCAAAATTCTCGAAAT
>CAZZIT010000185.1:0-3278 GCA_964654365.1 uncultured archaeon | reverse complement strand
GACCTTTTGACTTTAATGTCCTTTATCACTCCCCCTTCGACCTCTATTTCGAACTCAGGCCCGCCGAAGAGCTCGAAAAACGGATGATTTTCGATCTTCGGAGTAGCGCAGCAGATTTCATCCCAGAACACCCTAACTCCGGATTTTTCCCCTTCTTCACGTAGCTGTTTGTAAGATCCCCCCTTAGCGCCTCCCGAGATTACGACAGTCTTAACTCCCCTCTCCGAGGCCTGTCTTATGAGTTCGAGGTTCAGGTCGGGATGAAGAATGTAGGATACTATTAGATCGGGTCTGAAACCTTCGGGTAATTTTAGGTAGTCTTTTGGGTTGTCTATGAGTGCTGGAAGGTCTCTTTCGACTTCGTAGACCTTAACATCAAAAAATCTCGAGAAGAGCTCTATTGCCCTTCTATTCTTTCCCCTTCTCACGACCACTCCTATCTGCATATTCTTTCGATTTCTCCTTTTATCCTGAGGAACGGCTGGAGATCGCACACCTTGTAGGGTGGAATGTTGTTTATGTCTGCTCTTATGAAGCATTCGCTGAAGGGAATCTTCCCCAGAACTGGGTGCCTGATCCCTTCCACCAGCCTCTTTGCTTCCTCGGACTCAATGTACTTGTTCACAACAACAGCAATTTTTTCGATGCCTATGTCTTTTGCCAGTTTTTCAATTCTCTCGAGAGTTTCAAAGGCTCTACTTCCAGGTTCTACGACCGCGATCAGCAGATCAACCCCTCTCGCAGTCCCCCTTCCGAGATGCTCGATGCCTGCCTCCATGTCGAGGATCAAAACGTCTTTTTCCCTGAAGATTGCATGTCTCAGTATGGCCCTTAAAAAGGCATTTTCGGGACAAAAGCATCCCTCGCCACCTTTTTCAATCGTTCCAAGAACGAGAACACGGACACCGTCCTCATTGTATTCAGAATAAGCTTCGAAAATGTCATCAACCTTCGGATTTAGCTTGTATGTTCCCAAAGGGCCAACAACTCGTTCTTCGATTATTTCCCTAAGCTCCGAGAGCGGTTTTAATTTCTTCCTTATTCCGAGAGCGGAAGGTAGGTTCATCGCAGTATCACAATCGATGGCGGTAACCCTGTATCCTTCTTTGGCGAATATGTGAGCGAGGATCGCGGAAAGGGTGGTTTTTCCGACCCCTCCTTTTCCTGAGACGGCGATTTTCATCGAGGTCTGTTCTCCTGCGATGTAAAAATTTTTAGGTTTTGCGGGTAGAGAAAATTCGGATTGGATAAATTTTAAATATTCGATTGATTAAAGATTATTCAATGCCTGATTTGGAGGAGATCTATTCGAAGCTCGGATCTGGGTTCTGCAGGGTAAAGGAGGGCAAGCTTCTGGAAAGTTATCTCCTCAGCGATGCAGAAATTGAAATGATCGGGAAAATGCTGCCAGTAACGGAGCACCTCCCACAGGATCTCGAAGTGGGTATTTTGGAATTCGACATAAACAGCAGATTCGCGATCTTCAAAATTGAGGACCATTTTCTGGTATTTCCGGTAAAAACGGACAACTTCAGTGAGATCATGAAGAAAAAGGGTGCTTTTTATGAAACATAAATTCCACGTCCTGCAGGAAGGGGATGAAATATCTTCTGAAGGAATAGAGGACCTCGAGCTATTCAAAAGGCTGAGGGATGCGGGAATAAAAAAAGCCATACTCCTCGGAAGTGATAGCGCGGTTTACTTCGAAGCCTTCGAAAGAAAATTCGTGATGGTTGGTGTAAACAGGAAATTGGCAGGAACAGCAAGAGTGATTGCAAGAAAGCTTCTTTTTGGGAGTGGGAAAAAGCTCGACCTGAGCTCCATAGAGGAGGTTTTTGAATTTGCGAAAAAAGTGGAGAATGCGAATTTGGATGAACTGGCCAAGTTAAGGTGATCTGCATGCTCTATGAAATCCTGAGCGTTATATTTGGGTTTGGGATCGGGTTTATAGTTACCTGGAGATTTGTGGAAATCGGGGTTCGCAGAGAAGAGGAAAAGTTCGACGAAGTTAGAAAGGCCAAAATAGCAGAATTAACTAGTAAGATTGAGATTCCAGCGGAAGTAAGGCTTGAAAAACCACCTTCAAGCCTCGAAGAGTTGCTGAGCTATATAAGCGAGAAGTACATGCTTTCAGAACTCACTCTTTTAACTCCAGATGGATTGCCGATAGCATCTAACAGCTCAACCCCAGAAGAGGACACGGCAAACGCTCCAGAGTTCATAAAAGTGGCAAATCAGCTTCTGAATTCGGACAGAATCGTGCTAACCGGGGGAGACACCCGGATTGTGGTCATTCAAATAAATCCAGACGTTTTGCTATATGCGAAGGTCGCAAGAGAACTTTCTCGACTTGAACTCGAGAAATTAAGAGGTGAGGTAAACTCAATGCTGGAGGGGTTGATATGATCGCCACACTCTTTCTCTCCATTCTGATCTTCTCAGTTTCAGCGGGCGAGAACGTTACGATACCTGTTGCTGAACCCGCGCTCTTAGAGGCAGAAGATCCGTGCATGTTTTTCTGGGAGAGCATGAGCAACGTCGCATTCGTTCCGCCTGGAGAGCATGAATTGCAGATCGGACTAACATGCTCACAGGGAATAAGACTCGTGACTGCGAATGGCAGTAGGCTTGCGGTGATATCGATTTCTCCTGCCAAGCCAGAAAACGTGATAAAGTATGCCATCTATATCGAAAACGAGCTCAAAAAGGTTGGAAGGAACTACAGCCTTCTCAGTGAAGAAGTAAAGAAGCTCTCTGAGAGAGTGAGAGAACTTGAGCAGGAGAAAGAGAAGCTCAGAAGTGAAAAGTCCCTTCTCGAGAACGAGCTCAGAGCATATAAGGAGAGTTACGAACAGCTTCAGTCAAGGTACTCCGCCGTAAGCCAGGATCTTGAGAGCAAGAAGAGCAAACTCTCGCAAATGGAGTCCGAGCTTAAGAGTCTTTCGGAGCAGAGCACGATTTACAGAGCAGCAACTTTCTTCTTGGTCTCAATCTTCTTGGGTTCCTTCACAGCTACAGCAATAATGCTGCGCAGGTCCTAAGGGTTGAAGATTTCTTCCGAATTCGTTGTAAAATTTTTTCCAAAACTCGCGTGGAGGATGAAGCGGTAACTCAGATCGGCCTTTCCACCCTTGAAAGCGTCTCCATAGCTTGCATCAACGATTTCACCCACAAAAAACGTGTGATCCCCGACCTCAACCTCTTTGACCACTTTGCACTCCAAATTCGCCTGGCATTCCTTTATGGATGGCACCCTGACCTTTCTCGAATTTACAAGC
>CAZZIT010000184.1:0-1578 GCA_964654365.1 uncultured archaeon | reverse complement strand
GGCAGATCTGAATGCGGTGGCCGAGCTGCTCGTGAAGGTTGGCGAAATAGTTGAGAATGAAGGAGTAGTTGAGATGGATCTTAACCCAGTATTTGCGAACGAGAATGGCTGCTTTGTCGCCGATGCGAGAATCGTGAAGGGGAAGAGGAGGAGCTTCGATTACACTTCAAGGGACATAAGCTTCTTCTTCAATCCAAGAAGCGTTGCAGTCATTGGAGCCTCGAGGACTCCGGGGAAGCCTGGGAACAACATAGTGTGGAATTTGAGGACCCATGGATTCAAAGGCAGGATCTACCCCGTGAATCCGAATGCGGATGAGATCTACGATCTGAAATGCTATCCTTCGGTTAAGGATATTCCCGACAGCGTCGATGTTGCGATCATAGCAGTTCCCGCGAAGCTCGTTCCCCAAGTTATGAAGGACTGCGCGGAGAAGGGAATAAAAGGCGTTGTTATTCTGAGCTCCGGATTCAGCGAGGAGGGAGAGGAAGGAGCAAAGATCGAAAAGGAGGTTCTCAGGATAGCAAAAGAAGCTAAGATCCTCATATTGGGTCCGAACACCACGGGAGGATTCAACACCGAAACGGGGTTCATAACGAGCTTTGCACCACTTCTGGGCGTTAACAGGGGAAACATAGGGCTAATAGCGCAAACGGGATTGTTTTTAGGAGTGCTAATGGTCTCAATTTTCTCAAACCACCCGAATGTGGGTTTCAGCAAGATCATCGGAATGGGGAACAAGATAGATGTGCAAGACCATGAGGCGCTTGATTTTCTGCTCAGGGATGAAAAAACGAGCGTTGTAGGGATCTACATGGAGGGTATAAGGAACGGAAGAGCATTTTACAACGTCGCAAGGAATGCAAAGAAGCCGATCGTGATCTTCAAAACTGGAAGAACCGAATATGGGCAGAAAGCTGCGATGAGCCATACAGCTTCGATTTGCGGCAACGACGATATCTTCGATGCGGTCTGCAGACAGGCAAATCTCGTGAGGGTTTACAGCTTCGACGAGCTCCTAAATGTAGCGAAAGCTTTCGCATTTCAACCACTTCCTAAGGGTAATAGGGTCGGAATAATTCACTACACTGGATCTGGCTGCGTTCAGTCTGCCGATACTGCTTTCTTCTCGGATTTAAAGCTTGCAAACTTCAAAAAGGAGACTGTGGATAGAATAAAGTCCGTAACTCCAGAGTGGCATGGAGTAAACAATCCCGTGGACATCTGGCCCATGATAGAGTACTTTGGTGTTGAAAAGACATACAACACAGCAATGGAGGCGATTCTGAGCGACGAAAATGTGGATTCGATGGTTGTGGCGATGGATGTGGGCCCCTTCTGGGGGGACTACAGGCCGGACTTCAAAAGGCTAAGATCTTTTGGCAAGCCAGTTTACTTCGTCCTCGAAGGACACAGAGACCTTGTTAATGAGCAAAAGAATATCTTCGAAGAAAACAGATTTCCCGTTTACTCGAATGCTATCAATGCGATTCAGGTTCTTGGAAAGGTGACGAAATATGCTTTGAAATATGCTGGTGCACGAAGATAGACCAGAATACGATGCTTGGATGAAAATCA
>CAZZIT010000183.1:0-5293 GCA_964654365.1 uncultured archaeon | reverse complement strand
ACAGGTCGATCTATGCGGTGGCGTTGCTGAGATGATAAAAAGCTCATTCGAGGTGCTCGTGGAAGCTGGATACCAGCCAGAAGTCGCTTACTTCGAGGTTCTACACGAACTGAAGTTGATCGTGGACCTGATCTACGAGGGTGGCATATTCAACATGTGGAAAGCCGTAAGCGAGACCGCAAAGTACGGCGGGATGACGAGGGGGAAGAGGATCTTCAACAGTGCCGTTAAAGAGGAGATGCGAAAAATCCTGAAGGAGATACAGAACGGTGAGTTCGCCCGGGAATGGATCCTTGAAAACATGGCTGGAAGACCTGTTTACAGCAAATTGCTCGAAATGGAGGCGAAACACCCGATAGAGGCGGTCGGAAAGGAGATGAGAAAGCTCATTCCTTGGCTTAAGTGAAACATTATTTTTTGATTTCCACCCCAATCATGCCAGGAACCTAATCATGAGGGCACTGGCTATCGGTATGGCTTTATTTTTAATCAATTCCGTTTTGAAGCTGTTAAATATCTCTTTGCTCCTTCTGAGCAGCTTTAATGGCACTGTCTGCTCAAACATAGTTTTTGCTTTAAACCTCCAGAAATTCAGATTTTTCGAAGACTTACGCCAATGAAGCAGACAAGATATTTCATGTTCCAAAGAATACGAGGGGGTTCAGTAGATTTCAGCACCAGTCAGCATATCCGAAAGCAAGTTCTTCAAAAATCTGCAGTTCTGGGCCTGCCTGAGGCATTCGTTGGAAAATATGTCCGCAGAGAAGGCAACGATGTTGTTCTTTCTAACTCCGAATACCACGTTCTTCCCCGCCCTGAACACGATATCACCGAGCATCGCTCTTGAATCCTTGTTTCCGTTTAAAATTATCTCACAAACCTCCTTTGGCTCTATGTGATAAACGTTTAAAGCTAAGATCTCGTCAACTCCTCTGAAATACTCCAATTTTCCCTTCATTGCGCTTGCCTTCAGGAGTAATCTCTCGGTAACAGGTAGTAGCTCATTTTTGAGCTGTATTGGAGAGAAACCGTTCTTTCTGACGAAGAAGATGAAGATCTTGGTCTTTAAAAGCCTTGAAATTGCAGAAATTTCGCTCGTTTCGGGAATTTTTAGATAAAAAAAGATATCGTACGAGAACTCCAGCCTGCTCAGCTCTGAAGGTTCTGAGCTTAACTTTTCGGCGTATTCGACATAGTAGTCGTTTATGAAGCACTCCTCGAGCTCCTTGTAATTGTGCCATTCAGTGGATTCAGCAACTATGAGGGTTGAAAGCATAAAACTTCAACCAAACATCACAACATAAGCTTTGCCAAGATCGGTAACCGCTATCTTGAGGTGTTTTCCTTTTCTCTCAGTTAAGACGAGCCCGTCTTCCTCCAGTTCATTCAGATGGTAGCTCATCCTTGCCCTCTGGGCCATATATCTCTTCTGCTCTTCAATTTTGCCGTCAACGAGTTCTATCAGCCTGTTTATCGAGTCCACATAGCCACCTTCGTTCACGAGCACCTTCAATATCTTTATTCTGTCCCCATTGAACTTTTTCAAAGGAGGGGTTTGCAGAAAACTCGCGCCATTTTCTGAGCTAAGATATATCTTGCTGTTTGAGACCTGCGCAGCTATGAGTAACGCCATGCAAAGATAACGATCGGCGTCGGTTACATTAAAAAGGATCGTGTTTCCCTTTTCAATTTCCTTCCTGACAACTTCGAGGAGCTCCCAAACAATCTGATAAACCTTTTTACCTCCAAAATCAAGTATTTTAGACTCAACGAGTGAGCTTAATGCACGGTTAACAGTCTCAACAGCGCCTACGGACTCCTTATTCCTGTACACGATGTAAGCCTTGTGTATCGGATATCCGATGGACTTGATGCTTTCAAGAACAGAAGAACCATCAGAAGCTATTGCCACGACGTGCACAACTTCTCCCATGGTTTACCACAAATTTTTCTCGTTTAAAAAATTTTCTCTATTAGCATAAACTTTTATCCTAAAAAACCCTCCCCCTTCATTTCTCATGGAAGGTTGCAAAGCCCAAAGAGATACGGAGTTGAAGTGAAGAACCGGTTTTGAGTGCTGGAATTTCGAAATGAATGCAATGTCTTTAATTTTACGCGAAGAAATTTGTTCAAAGTGATTAGTTTAATGTTTATGCCCTTTTCCGCTTCTAATCGAGTTTTTAGGTTTTCCTGAGGATTCCTGCAGGAAATCTGGGGGAAAGGTCGTTAAAAAGAGGTTCGATTAGAGAATTTCCAAAACCTCGATGATTTCAGAAAATCGCCGACGGAAAGTGACTGAAATCTTACCATACCCGAAGTTTACCACATCCATAGCTGATTGGATGTGCTCTAGGTAGAACTGAAGTTAGGAGTTGCAAGCCCTGCGTTCAGAACTTCAGGGTGAAGACCTAAGAAGGTTCACATTTCACTCACGGGCATAGCCGGCGTAACCCACACGCATATTGCTTAGCCTTGTAAGCGTGAAGGTATAAACCATAAAGAATAAGAGAAAAGAAGAGGATTAATAATCGCAATGCGAAGGGTTTATGAAAATGCGATCATTCATAGTTCGCATGTCCCAAAACCCGAAATAAGCCCGGAGACTACCACAGCTGAGAGATAAAACCCTTTTAGCCCTTAGAAGTTGCGTTCCGGAGTGCTGAGATGATTGGGCTCGATGACTTTAACCTTGGAGCTTACAAAGCGATCTCGGAAAGCAAGCTCAAGGGCTATTTTCACTGAACAGGCGAATCTCTATGTCGCCGTAGATCTCCTTCTGCGAGATATGGAATTTCCTCCTCAGGACGAGGTGCAGTAAAGATATGTAATAGTCCACCAATTCTTCCCTGCTACCCACTATCGAGAAAAGGGTTACGAAATCCCTTCCCCTGAGTATTCTCGAAATGTTCTCCTCAACCTGCCTGATTCTGTTCTCCATGCTCTCATCGTGAGGTATCGAAGTTATTACATCCATGCCCAGAGTCTCTTTTCTCTTCCTGCTCTTTCTCCTCTTCTCAATCTCTTCAGCCTTTCTCAATTCCTCGATCAAATCCTTTAAAGTATTTATCTTCCTTATCCTCCTCCTCTGAGCCCTTAAAATGTCCTCGAGTTTGATTTCATCTATCTCCTCGCTTTCGAGTTCTTCCCACTCTATTATTTCAACATCGCTTTCGTCTTCACTCGGTGGTGGTTGAGGGGCTATTGCGTCTGCTTTCATTCTGACGAGAATTGCCGCATACAGCAGAACCCTTCCCGAAATTCTCAAATCCAGCTTTTTTGCCTCCTCAAGCCTCTTCAGGAATTTGTCCGTAACATCGATTACATCCACATTCCAAGGGTCTATTTCCCCCTTCTTCGCCATGTCGATCAGGATCTCGATTGGATCTCCGAATTCAGCTTGATTCCCGTTACGATCGATGAGTTATCACCCCCAAGAGTTATGCCCACAACCGCGTCAGCAGCTTCCACCATCGGTTTTCTTAGGGAAACGACGATGAACTGTGCCGATTGTGAGCGTTTCTTTATCATCCTTGCGACCCTCTCAACGTTAACTCCATCGAGAAACATGTCGACTTCGTCAAAGGCATAAAACGGGGCCGGTTTGTACATCTGAATGGCCAAGATGAGTGAAAGGGCAACGAGACTTTTCTCTCCCCCACTCAAAGCTTCGAGTCTTTGCATTGGCTTGTTCTTCAATCTGACCCGCATGTGCAGTCCGCTGTTGAAAACGTCATCGTTATCAAGGAATAACTCGCCCTCACCGTCCGCAAGTTCGGCCAAAATCTCCCCAAAATTCCTGTTTATCGCATTGAATACCTCGAAGAAGACCTCCCTCTTTCTTTTCTCGTACTTCTCTATTCTCTCTATTATTTCAACCCTCTCTTTTTCCAGAATTCTCTTCTTCTCCACGAGCTCATCTCTCCTTGCTTTAACGTTCTCGTAGTCCTGTATTGCCTTCAAATTCACCTCCCCAAACTTTGACAGCTCTTCCTGAATTTCCGACAGCTCTTTATTCAATGTCGGGAGGTCTCTTAGCACTCCAGGCGGATCAAATCCTTCGAACTTTTTGAGCTCTTCCACGATCGCGGCCATTTTCTCTTCCAGAGTTGAAAGTCTATCTTCGCACCTCTTCAGCTCAAAATCAGCCCTATTTTTCTCTTCCTCCAATCTCCTAAGTTCCGAAAGCAGTTCGTCTCTCCTCTCTCGAAGCTCCTTCACCTTTTCTCCGAGAGATTTCTCCTCCTCGCGCAGAACTTTTAATCTAAAGGTTATTTCCTCGCATCTCCTTTCCCCTTCCTCGATTTTAAGCTTCAGCTCACCCTTTCTCCTGACAAGTAGCTCTATTTCTGAATTCAGGGTATCGAGGTTTTTGCTCAGCTGAAGCCTTTGGAAATCCAGATTTTCTATTCTCTTCTCAACCGAGATCAGAATCTCTCTGTTCCTTGAAAATTCTTCCTTAGCTCTTTCGAGCTCCGAGAGTATCTCTGGAATTTCGCTGCCCTTTAATTTCCCCTCAATCCCCCTCAAATCCGCATCGATCTCCCTGATTCTCTTTTCAATCTCGAAAATGCTGCTATTAACCCTCTTCAACTCCTCGATGCTTTGCTGCTTTTCCCTGTTCTTCGATTCTATCTTCCTGCCGATCTCGCCGATCTGGAGGTCGTATCCCCTGATTCTTTCCTCGAGAACCTTGAGCTCCCCTCTGAGTTCCTGAAGCTTTAAATTTGCCTCATCGAGTTTGACCTTGAGTTCTCTTCTCTTCTCTTCAACTCTGCCGAGCTCGGCGAGCATTCTCTCCTTCTCCCTCTGAAGGCGATCTATCTCTTCGGACAGCTCTTTCTCCCTCTCTAAGAGTTCCTTCGAGATCAGCAAACCTCTCCTTTCTCTACTCCCTCCAGACATCAGACCGCTTTTCTCCACAAGATCTCCATCGAGAGTTACGATTCTGATATTTTTGTCCATCAGTCTCCTCGCATTCTCGATCGTGTCCACCACAACTGTGTCCCTGAGCAGAAATCTGAAAACAGGTAGGAATTTTTTGTCGCAATTCACCAAATTAACTGCGTAGTCGATCACACCCTTCTCTCTCAAAATCTCTCTGTCTAATTCCAGCCTGAAATCCCTGATTTTCCTCAGCGGTATGAAGCTTGCTCTTCCAGCCTGAAGCATTTTTAGGTACCTTATTGCCTCCACCGCATCGTCTTCGGTTTCAACGACGATAAACTGCAGCGCACCGCCCATTGCAGATTCGATCGCACTTGCAAACTTTTCGTCTACTTCTCCAAGCTGTGCA
>CAZZIT010000182.1:0-6573 GCA_964654365.1 uncultured archaeon | reverse complement strand
GCAAATCCGTATTCATCGTGCTCCAAGCTGCTGACAATCATCGTCGACATGCCCAACGGCAGGAAAGGGCTGACTCCATCTTCTGTAAGCCTGTACCTCTGATAGCTTTCAGAATCACCTTTGAATTCCCTTTTCGGGAGCGAAAATTCGAATTTGCCCCTCGCAACGGTTGTGAGGGATGAAGCGATGTATTTGTCGAGCAAATGGATCACAGGCATCTGGAAGTCTTCTGCAAGCTTGAAAGAGAGCGAAACGTCCTCAATCGCCTCTTCATGGTCTCCGGAGGCGATGACTATCTTGAATGCATCTCCGTGGCCAGAAAAGATAGCATGAAGAAGATCCTGCTGGCCTGTTCTCGTTGCAATTCCAGTGCTCGGTGAGGCGCGCATCCAGAGCGTTATGACGATTGGTATCTCCGCCTGAACGGCAAAGCTGATCATCTCATTCATAAGGCTGAATCCAGGCCCACTTGTTGAAACAGTCGCCCTTAAACCTGCAATGCTCGCTCCTAGGGCCATTCCCAAGGCAGAGATTTCATCTTCAGCCTGAACCGTTATCACTCTACCCCTGTTCTCCTCGATAAAAAGCGCCTCATCCGTGGCAGGAGTTATCGGATAAAAGCTGAGAAATTCGATTTGCGAACGAAGCTTTGCAATCGCAACCGCTTCATTTCCGCTAACAATCAGATTTTCCTTTTTTTCTACAGAGGGTATTTCCCCCCTTTTCTCGCCTTTCACCTCCTCGATCGCGATTTCCATCGCCCTCAGGTTGACATCAGGATCGCGAAACTGTTTTTCTATCGCTTTTCTTATCGTGAATTCGTCTACTCCTAGGAGATAAAGTCCTGCAGATGTGCCAATAACATTCAGTGCTCTTGAAACGGAGCTCAAAGGCTTTTCAACGGATTTGGATAAACTCTTAAGCAATTCCGCCATCGGAAGTGCGATCAGTCTGAATTCAAGCTTTTCAAGAATTTGATTTAAGGGAAAATCGCCATAAGAAAGCTCAATTCTCTTCTTAAGGGCTTTGCTCATCGAGGGGATCTGCGAGGCTTTCTTTTCCAGACTGCTCAGATCGCATATCAGAATTCCATTATCCTTCATGTTTTGAAAATGCGTAAAAACGCTCTCAGCATCAAGGGCTATCAACGCATCTAAGGGCATTTGAAGAGCTTTTCCACCGACCCTGATGTGATAGTAGCTGTGTGCACCGATTATGTTGCTGTGATACTCTCTGCTTCCCAGCACATCGTACCCCTTCATCGCAAAGGCCCTGACGGCTATCTGCCCTGCAGATTCCACGCCCCCTCCCTGAAAGCCTCCGATCACAAAGCTAAGATCAACCTTCATAGATCTCTTCCCTATAATCTCTGTCTACGAAGACACCTCTGAAAAGGCAATGCCCGCGAGAAAGATGATCTTCAAGTTCTTCCTGACTTATTAAAACCTTGCAGCTTTCACACCACAGAAATTCCTCTTCGAAGCTTAATTCCGAAAAGAACTCGCAGTAATACTCATGGTGGCTGACATCTCCTTTCCTGCAGCAGTAGCCTATATAGGAATAGTGAATGTGGGGTAACCAGCTGTTGCACTTGGAGCATCTTTTTTCCATGGGATCTCTTTCGCGTTTTCCTTAAAAAGCCTTGTCATCACTCCGAGAACTGCGTGACTGTTCCCTTTTTTCTCGCTCTTTCCGAGGCCCAGATTAGAATCAGAAACAGAAGAATCAGGAATAAAAAGCTTAGAGAGTAGCCAAGCAATGCGGGATTGCTCGTGCTTGGAGAGAAACCGTAGAAGCTCCTGTAAAACTCCAGAAAATGCGTTAGCGGAATTGCATATGCTATTTCTCTTACCCCTGAGGGTAGAAGGGTAACAGGGTAGTAGATTCCGCAGAGAAGCATGAAGATCGCAGTAAGAGTCCAGGCAGCAACTTCTGCTCTATAACCGAATATAAGAAGTAGCGAGCAGGTGAGCGTTCCGATGATCATCGCGCTGAGAAAGATCCCGAGGAGAAAGAGAAGCAGGGAAGGCGGATCGATTAGCAGGTTCAGATCAAACAGATACTTTCCAGATAACGCAAGGATGAGAAAGGCAACTAAGCCTCTGAAGGAACCGAAAAGCCAGGCGCCGAATATCATGTGGAATATTGAAACTGGAGTTACGAAGGTGTAACGCAAACTCTTGCTCCAGATGTCGAATAAAAGGACGTAGGCAACGTCGAGCTGCGAAACCTGAAGGATGCTCAAGGTTACTGCTCCGATGAGAATAAAGGCCAGATATCTTTCCTCAAGGCTCAAATAAGCTCCCATAAGCCCAACAGATATCAGGCCGATTATGGGCCAGAAGAGGGTCTCAAAGAGTGTGAAAAAGTTCCTCTTCGTTATTATGTAGTTTCTGTACGTGAATCCGAGGATCTTGTAGACCTCACTTCGCAAGTTCGTTGAAGACATCCTCAAGATCAACCTCCTTTACGGATATATTTTTGATCCTTCCGAACCTCGCAACCTCCTTCGCTATATCCCATATCCTGGCTTCAGCAGAATCAACGTAGAAAGAGAGCTGGTTTCCGTCTCTCTCGACCGCAAAAACGCCTTCAATACTTAAATTTGGGATATTTGCATCGATTTCTATGGTAATCTTGTCTCTCATCTTCAGCATTCTCTTGAGCTCTTCTTTTGTTCCTTCTGCCACTATTTTTCCCCTGTTGATGAAAGCAATTCGATCGCAGAGCATTTCCGCCTCTGACATGTAGTGAGTCGTAAGAACAACGGTTATTCCCAGTTCTTTCTGCAAGGAGCGAATCTTTTCCCTCAGCCTTCTTGCAACTGGCGGATCAAGACCCTTCGTCGGCTCATCCAAAAAAACAAGCTCTGGATCGTTTACAAAAGCCCTTGCGAGGATCAACTTTTGCTTGTTTCCCGTTGAAAGCCTGTTGAACTCCACATCGCGAAATTCCTCGAGCTCGAACTCTCTTATGAGCTCCTCCACAGCTTTTTTATCATTGATCCCGTAAAGGAGTGAGTAGTATCGCAAGTTCTCGTAAACTGTAAGACTCCAGATCAGATTCGGATTTCCGCTCGCGATGTTTATTCTTTTTCTTATCTCCTTGAGCTCTCTGAGGGTGTCATAGCCGAGCACCTCAATCCTACCTTTCGTTTGTCTAAGCAGAGTCGCCATCAGAGAGATTAGAGTTGTTTTTCCTGCACCATTAGGACCGAGAATGCCGTAAATTCTGTTACTCGGAATTTTCAAGTAAATTCCGCTTAAAGCCACCTTTTCGGAGAAAAGGGAGCGGTAGACCATCCAGACGTCTTCGCAGACTATGGAGTGCATAGCAAAATTTTGAGGAATGGACATATAAGGATTGGGAACTCGAGGTCTTCCGTAGGTTCTTTCGGTAGTATGAAAAAATTAATATATTGAGTCCCAAAAATGTATGCATGGGTATGAGTGGGGAAATCACTGCACTTTTTGGGATGCGGGTTTTTACGGATGAAGGAAGATACGTTGGCAGAGTTGAGGATGCGATCATCGACAGCGACAGCAACACGATAACCGGGCTCGTGATCGTGGACTACAACAAGGCTCTAATCGATAAGAGTTCGAGGGGAGTCGTAATTCCATACAGGCTCGTAAGGGCAGTTGGAGATATCGTTCTTGTCAGAGACATCTTCACGAAGAAGAGGACTCCGAGTCCCGAGTTGAGGGAGCTCGTGCTCGGCGATGAAGGGTAGGGTATTATTAATCGTTAACTTTTTGACCCTTTAAAGCTGTTTCTTTTCGAAAAAAATCACAACCTTTATATTCATGAATTTACAATTTTAAACTCGGTGATCCTATGAGCGAGGCGAAGGAAGTTATTAAAAAGATGTGTGACATCCAGAACGGCGATCCGGAGATGCAGAATGCCATGGGTGGCTGGACGGGAGTTGTGCAGTATGTCTTAGATGGCGAGGAATTCTACGTCGAATACAAGCCTGACGGAAAGTGTGAGTTCAAGGAAGGGAAGCATCCAAGTCCCAAGTTCACAATTGTGGCTAAACCAGACTTCTGGCTCAACGTTCTGAGGGGCAAGGAGGACCCCGTAGCGAGTTTCATGATGGGCAAGTACAAGATACAGGGAAACATAATGGAGTCGCAGAAACTCGGAGCAATTCTGAAGAAGTTCAGGGGGAAGTATCAACTTTAAGAAGGTTTTTAAATCACACCACTTCATTTTTTTGTGGAACCCGATATCGTTGTCTACAAAAGGAAGGGACTGCTTCCATACGGTGCGAACAATGTGGTTCTCTTCATATGCCTGCTCTTCTTCCTCGGCTCAATCTTTGCCCCCTACCATGCAGTCAGTCTTTTCGCACTTCATCCCGCAGAGTTTCTTGAGAAACCCTGGCAGATAATCACGAGCATCTTCCTCCACGTCGAGTTATGGCACTTCTTCATAAACAGCTTCGTTCTTCTATTCTTTGGAGCAGAACTCGAGAGACTGCTCGGAGAGAGAGGATATCTCAAGGTCTTCTTTGCCTCCGGAATTGCCGGAAATTTTGCCTACATCTCCTACGCATACGCCACGGAGAGCTTCATTCCAGCTCTGGGCGCTTCAGGGGCGATCTTTGGAGTTATGGGGTGCCTCGCGATGATCGCTCCGGGTATCAGGATCATCATCTTTCCCATTCCGATCCCTATCAGCATCAGACTTGCACTGCTCGTCTTCGCCCTGTATGACCTCGGCATGCTCATGCTGACAACAGCTCACGTCTTCGGCACCGGAGTTGCATACATCGCGCACCTAACAGGTCTCGCCACTGGCCTGCTGATTGGGGACAGGCTGAGGTTCAGGAGAGTCTATGCCTAAGCTCTGGAAGGAAAAGGAGAGATTTAGGGGAAATCTGGAGGATTGCCTTACCGCGATAATCACGACAAGGGGCTGCTCCTGGAGAAAGTGCTACATGTGCAGCTACTGGAGCGAATCGAGGGCTTTGAGTGATGAATTCCTGAAATCACAGCTCGACGAGGTTCTCGATAAGCTTGGAGAGATAAGAATTCTAAAAGTTTTCACATCCGGTAGCTTCTTAGATGAAAGGGAAATGCCTGCAGAGCTCAGAGCGTATTTTCTCGATCGTTGCAGAGAACTGGGTGTTGAGAAGCTCATCATCGAGTCCCGGCCTGAGTTCATCGACTCGAAAAAGCTGAAAGATTTCAAGGGGTTGCAGGTGGAAGTCGGCATAGGACTTGAGACAGCGAACGACTTCATAAGGGAGCACTGCATAAACAAGGGATTCAGTTTCTCCGATTTTGCGAGGGCTGCTGAAATACTGAAGCGGGAAGGCTTAAGGGTTAAGTGCTACCTCCTGCTAAAGCCTCCATTTCTTTCCGAAAGAGAAGCTATCAACGACCTGCTCGAGTCGACTGAAAAAGTCAGGAACCTCGCGGACGTAATTTCCATAAATTTAACGAACATTCAGAAGGGCACTTTAGTAGAGAAACTCTGGGAAAGGGGCCTTTATCGACCTCCCTGGCTCTGGAGCGCACTGGAAGTTCTCAGGAATGTTTCTGGTGAGATAATCTGTGATCCTGTGGCTGGTGGCAAGATAAGGGGGCCACACAACTGCGGAAGATGCGACAGGGAAATAGTCAGTGCCATAAGGCTGTTCTCGGTCACACAGGATACAAGCTTGCTCGATGTGGATTGCAGCTGCAGGAAAATATGGCTAAAAGCTTTGGAACTCGAAGATCGCTCAAGAGTGCCCCTCTTCAGCTAAAACCTGTGAGGGATCCACAGTGGCTTAAAGAAGGCGAAGAGAAAGCCGAAAATGGCAGATAGAAGCATTACACAGCCTACGCTCAGTACGACTGCGATGAATGCATGAAGCCAGCCAAGATCGAGCAATTCCTTGAAAACCCAGAGATACAAGAGGATGAAGACGAGGGGAGACAGCAGGATCAGAGGCGGAATCATGGACAGAACAAATGTAATAAATGCTGAAGCGACAAATGCAACGAGATTTGCAATCCCGCATTTCAGCAGCGGTCTCCTATTACCGATCAATGCGAGAGAGAGCCATATGAAGAATCCCGGAATTATTACCAGCAGTGTTAGCAATACCACGACAAAGATTAGGGTCGAAAAGCCCAACTCAATAAAATACGAATTAGAGAAGTACGGCCCCATCCTCAGCCCCGCTCACGAGCTTCGAATACCTTGCCAGATATCCCTTCAGCTCTCTACTCGGCGATTTCCATCTCTCCCTTCTCTCTCTCAGCTCATCCTCGCTGAGCTTCACATCGAGCTTTCTTGCCGGAATGTCGATAGAAACTATGTCCCCATCCCTCAGAAGCGCTATAGGGCCTCCTTCAATTGCCTCGGGAACTACGTGACCGACGCATGGCCCCCTCGTCGCCCCGCTGAACCTTCCGTCGGTGATGAGCGCGACCCTCTGCAAACCCATTCCTGAAATTGCAGCTGTTGGTAGGAGCATTTCGGGCATTCCTGGGGCACCCTTTGCCCCCATGTATCTTATCACGACCACGTCTCCCTCGGAGACCTCGTTGTTCAGAATCGCCTTCAGAGCGTTCT
>CAZZIT010000181.1:0-2654 GCA_964654365.1 uncultured archaeon | reverse complement strand
GCTTCTGGTAATCGATGGTGTCAGCCTCAACGTTATGGAGGGGGAGTTCGTAAGCATCCTCGGGCCCAGTGGTTGCGGAAAAACGACTCTGCTCAGAATAATTGCAGGATTAGAAAGGCAAGACGAGGGAGAAGTTCTTCTCAGAGGAAAGCCCATAAAGGGGCCTGGACAGGACAGGGCAATGGTTTTCCAGGACTACGCACTTTTCCCTTGGAGGAACGTTCTGGGAAACATCCTCTTTGGACTTGAAATTCGAAACATTCCGAAAAAAGAGGCTTTGGAAAAAGCTAAGAGGTTCATAAAGCTTGTAGGACTTGAGGGCTTCGAGAAATCCTATCCCCATGAGCTTTCAGGTGGTATGAGACAGAGGGTTGCGCTTGCAAGGGCTCTTGTCTGCGAACCGGAGATACTGCTGATGGATGAACCGCTGAGCGCTCTCGATGCACAGACGAGAAACGTTATGCAGGCAGAGCTGGTTCGTATATGGAACGAGACGAAGACCACGATCATATACGTGACCCACAACATAGAAGAAGCGGTCTACATGGCGGACAGAATTGCAGTGCTATCCAAAAGACCTGCAAAGCTTCTCGAACTCGTTGAAGTCAACATGGACAGGCCGCGAGACAGGTTCTCAAAGGAGTTCATAGACCTGAGGGCAAAGATATTCAGGCTGATGCAGGGCTGATCAGAAGTCTTTTATCGCAGATCTTCAACTTTTCCACATGCGTCCTCTTAAAGACTGCAGGGCTCTCGTAGTCGACATGACCCACGGAGGGAAAGTTATCTGCGAAGAGCTGCTCAGAAGGAGCTGCGAAGTTCACGCTTTTGACAATCACAAGACACTGAAGAAAGAAGAAGTTGACTCTTTGACCAAAAAAGGAATAAAAGTATTTTCTGACGAAAAAGGTCTGAAGGTCGAGGAATACGACGTTATCATAGTCCAGCATGCGGATCCGAGGATGAATCTTTTCAGTTCCGCTTTGGAGCTTGGAATTCCGATAATAAGCCATGCAAGGGCTGTTGGCATTATACTTTCGGAAATGAAGGGATCCTTAAAGATCGTTGAGATAACCGGGACAAATGGAAAGACGACGACCGCAAACATGGTCTCCAAGATCCTTTGCGACTCCGGTGGAGCTGTTCTGATCCACGACAGCCTGAGTACAAGGGTTTTAAAGGATTCCAAAGAATTTTTGCTTGCAGAAGGGTTGAGCATAACGCCTGCCAACGTGCTAAGGGCTTTCAGGCTTTCAGAAAATTACGACCTCGACTACGCTGTATTCGAGATCTCCTTAGGGGGGACAGGAGCGGGAGATGTAGGAGCTGTTACGGGAATCTACGAAAACTACAGGGCTTCCTTCTTCAGAAACGCGTTTAACAGCAAGCTCCAGATGGCGATAAACATGAAAAACGGAATCTTAGTGCTGAACGGAGACAACATCGCAAGAAAGTTCGCTCACGCGTTTTTCGGTAAATCCAACGTCTATGGAATCGAAAGGGGGAAGGAGGTCAGGGTTAAAAGAGCTGGGGAAAAAGTCGAAGGTATTGTGGAGGGGCTTTCTACGATTTCCGGAAGAGAGATAAATTGCCCTTTCGCCTTCAAGCTCCATCAGAATCTTTTCGGAAGGTTTCAGGTTCTGAATGCTCTCGGGGCTCTTAGCATTGCGGCTTCACTGGATCTGGAGGTCGAAGAGGCTTGCAGGTCCATAGAGGGCTTTAGAGGGGTCAAAGGAAGGGCTCTGGCGGAAAAAGCTGAAAGAGGAATCTTTGTCGACTGCTCAAACCGCGGTGTTAACACAACCGCTATGTTGAGTGTGATAGACGAGGCCCTTCTCATAAAAGGCAGTAAGGTCGACGGAATCGTAGCAGTTTTTTCCGGCTCGGACAGAGCCACCTGTGAAATTATTGATACGCAAAGACTTAGCGAGGAACTGAAAAAGAGAAAAATAGACCTCATAGTTCTCTCCGGGGCACTCGGAAGAAGACTTGCAGAACTTGGAGTCCGAGGAGAGTTCGTCGAAAATTTAAGTAAAAATGAGGTAGAAAAGCTCTCAGCAAGGTTTAATAATCCTTTAATCCTACTCTTCAGCAATGAAGCTTAAAAGTCTGCCTTACGCAGTCCATCCGAGACCAAATCCGATAGCTGCGGCACTTTACACGCTGAGGGACATCAACTGCAGGCACATCGTTCTGCACGGACCTCCTGGGTGCAACTTCAGAGCCCTGAGACTACTCGAGAGGGATAGGGTAAAGATCTTCACGACCTCGATGAGCGACTTCGACGTTGTTCTCGGAGGCAAACAGAAGCTTTTAGAGGTACTCGACGCCGTTTACAGCGACTTCGCGCCGGAGATAATCGGAGTCGTCGGAACCTGCTGCACGACCATTATAGGCGAAGATCTGGAAGCAGAGGTTTCGGAGGCGAAGCTTCCTGCAAAGGTCGTCTGCGCGAACGTTTCAGGATGCGGGGACAACACGGAAGGGGCGATAAGGATTCTGGAATCTGCCTTCAAATGCGGCATAATTGACAGCGCAGAGCTTGAAAGGCAGGTCAGAATCCTCAGGATGGCAAGCAAAGTTGAAAGAGAGCGCGGAGTTGCGATTCCAGGCTACATAGCCCCGAGTGAGGGTGATAACTGCGGGGAAGTGGC
>CAZZIT010000180.1:0-1539 GCA_964654365.1 uncultured archaeon | reverse complement strand
CGCCTCGTCAAGAAATATTATCTTGAATGGTGCACCACCGATCGGAGCAGTCCTCGCAAACTCCTTGATCTTGTGTCTGACAACATCTATCCCCCTCTCATCACTTGCATTCATTTCGATGAAGTTCTCTCTCCAGGCTTCGCCAAAAAGATCCCGGGCGAGTGCTATCGCCGTGGCAGTCTTTCCTGTGCCCGGAGGACCCGAGAAAAGAAGATGCGGAATATTTTTCTTCTCAACATAGCCCTTAAGCCTTCTTACGATCTCATCCTGTCCGACGACTTCGTCAAGAGTCCTCGGTCTGTACTTCTCGACCCAGATCTCGAACTCTTCCATTGTTCTCTGTCCGATCACTTGTAAAAAAACCTATCGCAGGTCAGTATTTGGATCAGCTCGAACTCTGACCAGCGCTGGAATCCTGTCAAATTTTATTCGAAAGCCGAGATCTTCGAGGTAAGACCTCGAAAGCTTCCCCTCCCCATGTATCATCAGCTCAAGAAGGTCGCCCTCGTCGTCCACGTCTACGGAGGAATAGAAGGAGTCGAATACCCTCCATCTGAACCCCGAGCTTCTGGCGATATTGAGATGCTTGAGAAAGCTGCAGTAATGGTAGGAAACTTTGAACCCCTTCTTTCTGACGAGAAGCATGTTTGTTCCCCCCTTCCTTCCTGGGGCGATAACGACGTCGCCTTCACAGTTCAAAAACCTCTCAAGCGTTTCAGAGTTCAGTAGGGGAAGATCGGACATCACGACTGCCTTTGGCACCTCCTCTAGCTCGGAGTTTATGCACTCGTCAAGCGATCTCTGGTCTTCCACGAGCTCGACTTCCAGATCCAGATCAAGTTTGGAGGTCGAAATAACCTTTATTTCCAGCTCATGAGCTCTGAGAACATTTATAACATCGATTAACATCAGCTCCGCAAATTTTTTCCTCTCCTCCTCACTCAAAACACCGCTCAGCCTGGATTTAGGGTTTATCGGCCTGAAGGGGACAATTATCATGAGAATATCCTTTCTACAAGCCACCTTGCGTCGAACTTAACAAGGTCCTCGTATCCCTGACCAGTACCAAGAAAGAGCACGGGTTTTTGGGTTGCGTAGGCTATCGAGATTGCGGTTCCCCCCTTCGGATCTGCGTCAATTTTTGTCAGGATACTCCCGTCTATACCGATCATCTCGTTGAACATCCTCGCCCTTTCAACGGCGTCATTTCCTGCAATGCTTTCGTCTACAAAGATGATTAGATCGGGTTTCGTGACCCTCTTTATCTTCTCGAGCTGATCAAGGAGGTTCTTCTTTGTGTGCATTCTTCCCGCCGTGTCTGCGAGCACTATTTCTATGCCCTTGCTCTCGGCATGCTTAATAGCGTCAAAAATGACCGCAGCCGGATCCGAGCCGGGATTGTGTTTTATAAGCCTGATCCCGAGCCTTTTTGCGTGCTCCTCGATCTGCTCTATTGCTCCAGCCCTGAAGGTGTCACCAGCAGCTATTACTAAGCTGTATTTGTCCATGAGCCTTTTAGCGACCTTAGCAATCGTGGTT
>CAZZIT010000179.1:0-4304 GCA_964654365.1 uncultured archaeon | reverse complement strand
CAATGCCATATGAATGACCTCCGAGATCTCAGCAAGCTCCTTCATCGAAACCAGTTTTCCACGAACGCAAACGAGGATTCTGCCCTTTTTTATTGCGAATTTGCAGTTCTCCTCTTTGAAGACTGCAATCTCGGTGCAGTTCGCCGCCTCGAGCATTTTCTTCATCTCCTCTATCTCCTCATCCTCCAGATTCGAAAATCGCTTCTTTTCTCCAATTAGGATTGCGCAGTTGACCAAAAATTTGCTGCTAAGGAAGTTGGGAAGTTCGTTAAAATTTACTCTCGCCTTTTGAGACTTCATGCCCAGTCCGATCTTTTCAAGCATGAACTCTGAAGCTAAAAATCCTCCAACTACTCCCGCAACTGAGAGAACTATCTCCCAGAAAATGTCCACCACCTCGCTAAGTATTATGCAGAGGCTTTTTTATTTTTTGCTGTCAGCAAGCGCGAAAGCGTTGAAATTAATATATCCTGAGGGTACGCTTTTTGTGAACGTGCTCGTTGTGGATGCAGGGGGAAGGGGGAATGCAATAGCCCATGCGTTTTCCCGCAGTGACAGAGTTAAGAGGGTTTTTGTAGCCCCAGGAAATGCGGGAAGCGAGTTCTTTGAGAAATGCGAGGTTGCGAGGCTCGAAGGGAGAGCAATAAGCTCAATAAGAGACATCGAGAGCATAGTCAGATTTGCAAAGCAAAACGCAGATCTCGTCTTCATCGGCCCAGAAGAGCCGCTGAGCCTTGGAATAGTCGACAGACTTGAAGAAGAGGGTTTAATGGTGGTTGGCCCGAGGAAGGAGCAGACGATTTTGGAGGCGAGCAAGTGCTGGGCGAAGGATTTCATGAAGAGCATAGGTGTGCCGATTCCAGATTACAGGAACTTCGATGATCCTGAAGAGGCAAAGGAATTCATAAGAAACTCGAGCGGGAAGATAGTGGTTAAAGCAGACGGGCTTGCAGCAGGAAAAGGTGTGTATGTTTGCGATTCAGTCGAGGAGGCATTAAGGGCCGTGGACGAGATAATGGTCGAGAAGAAGTTTGGATCCGCAGGAGACAGAATTGTGGTCGAGGAGAAGCTTGAGGGAATCGAGGTCGCATTCACAGCACTTTGCGATGGGAAAAAGGCAATTCCATTCGGTCATGCGAAAGATTACAAGAGGGCATTTGACGATGATGACTTCGAAGCGCTCAGGGACTTCTACATCGGTTTAAGGAGGAAATTCTACAAGAGAGAGGAGATCGAGAGACTTTACAAAAGCGGCCTGCTCCTGAATCCGAACACAGGGGGAATGGGCGCGATAAGCCCACATCCAGAAGTCAGCGTGGAAATCGAGGAAAGGATAATGAAAAAGGTCGTTGAGCCGATAGTGAAGCGATCGGGCTTCAAGGGTGTCCTTTATCCTGTGATAATGCTCGTAGACGGTGAACCGAAGGTTTTAGAGATAAACGTTAGAGAATGCGATCCGGGAGCACAGGCCAAGCTTCCGAGGCTAAAAAGCGATTTGCTGGAGCTTTCACTTGCAGTAGTTGAGGGCGAACTTGATTCTGTCAGCGTGGAATTCAGCGATAGCTTCTGCTGTGCAGTCTGCGCGGTCAGCGGTGCATTGAAGGGGAGGGAGGGTCTCAAGCCCGGATATCCTGCAGACCATTACACGAGCCAGCCGATAAAGGGAATTGAGAATGCGAGGAGAATTGCGGAGGTATATGCAAACGGAATAACGAAATTAGATGGATTCGTAACCACGGGAGGGAGGGTGCTGACAGTAGTCGGCAGCGGAAGTACTTTGTTCGAGGCGAGAGAGAGAGCTTACTCAGCCCTTAAAGAGATCAGCTTCCCCGGAATGAGGTTCCGAAGGACAATAGGCTCAGAGTATCTTTCTAAGTAGCTCGAGATCGCCCAAATAAACTACTTCATTTTCCAAAGCGTAGACTTCGATCCTTTTCGATTTTCTCAAAACTGGAGAAAGGAACTCTCCCTGAAGAACATCGCTACCAGAAACGAGAGGTGAAAAAGCTGGAAGGACGAACTTCGTTTCATCCACAACCAAAAAGCAGGGAAAAGAATAAATCGCCCCTCCTCGCCTGAACTTTATAGCTGGATGTTCGTGGCCGATTATTGCCCTCTCAAAGCCAAAATCCTTGTGTCCGTGGAAGACGTAGTATTCTCCGAGCTTCTCGTATTCCTTCAGTTCGATGGAGTACTCCGAAAGAATTGCGGATAAAAAGTTGTCGTGATTTCCGCGAACGACCGAGATCTCGACGTCTATTGAGTCCAAAAAAGCTCTAACATCATCCCACTCGTAGGGCAAATTTCCTGAGAACTCGTGTTTCAGGTCTCCAGCGATTATGAGTCTCTCAACCTCATAACAGTCCACTATTTGCTTAATCCTGCTTATTATATCTGCAATCTGCATCCTCGGAATTGCAATTCCAGCATTTTGCATCGCATTCTCTATACCCAGATGCAAATCCGCAATCACCGCCGTTTTCTTAGCGATCAGGGCCTTCTCTGGAGTCAGCCTGAACACTCAGCTCGTCGACAGAAATATTTAAATTTCTTTCGTGAAAATATTCACTGAATGGCATACATTCTGCTTTCAGGTTATCCTGGAGCCGGAAAGTGCAAAATTTTAAAGGAAATTGCCGCAGATTTTGAGAATGTCGTCTGGATAACAACGACCTACAGCATCGAGAATGTAAGGAATGGGCTGAAAAGGGATGCCTGGGTGATTGATGCATTTAGCTGGGGGATGAAGGGACTGAAGGCTGGAGAAAGAGATGTGGTTGTTCCAAATCCGACAAACCTGAACGAGGTGAGTCTATCTTTTTCCAAAGTCCTCGAGAAAATTGAAGGGGATTATCTCCTGATCCTGAACTCGATTTCGGGGCTTGCAGTCTACCAGCCCCTTCCGAAGATCCTGAACCTTTTGAGATCCCTCATCGTGAAGGTCGAAAAAGATGACGCGAAAGCCATTTTCACGATAGTAAAGGGAGCTCAGGAGCGAGGCTTTGAGATAAGTCTGATGATGTTCTTCCCCAACATAGCAGAAATCGAAGAGGGAAAGCTAAAAGTATTGAAGACAAGCTATTCTGAGTTCGAAAAAAGAGTTTATGGACTCAGTGAGGCAAAACAGATATTAACAAAAATGCTCTTCTGATTTCATGGACGTTTTTTACGTGGACTCGAGGGCAGTGGTCCTTGAGCCAGAGAAGTGGTACCAGCCAAAGCTGAGCCTCGTAAGCAAGCTGAGGAGGCTAATAGACGAAAGTGGAATCCTTGATGGAATTCAGAAGGGAGACATAGTTGCCGTAAAGACCCATTTCGGGGATCGGGGAACTACAAAGACTCTGCGAAGTGTATACATAAGGTCGGTTGTTGAAAAGGTTATTGAGGCAGGTGGGAGACCTTTCGTTACCGAAACGACGGGTTTGGGAATGATAAGACCGAGATCCACTGCAATAGGGCGTCTTGAGATTGCAGAAGAGAACGGCTATACCCAGCAGACCTTAAAAGCCCCGATATTGATCGCCGACGGTCTTCTTGGCCTGGATTTCGTTGAAGTTTCGATAGATGGGAGATACCTGAAGAGGATATACGTCGCAAAGGCAATAGCTGAGGCAGATGCTGTAGTTTTCTGCACGCACTTCAAGCTCCACATGCAGTCTGGAATTGGAGGGAGCATAAAAAATGTAGGCGTGGGCTGCGTTGCCAAGCCATCAAAGTTCGATCTGCATGCAAGGGGATGGCCGAGAATAGCAGCTGAAAAATGCACGAAGTGCGGTAAGTGCGTGGAGATCTGTCCAGTTAACGCAATAGAGGATTACAGAATAGTCGAAGATAGGTGTCTGCGCTGCACAGGATGCTCTGAAGTTTGCAGGGAAGACGCTGTTGAGATCGAATGGCTTCTCGGCAGGGAAGTCGGCGAAAGAATCGTTGAGTGCGCGAAAGGAGTTTCAATGATTGCAAAGAACTTCGCATTTCTAAACTTCGTCCTCGACGTCACCCCGCACTGCGACTGCCATCCATACAGCGATAATCCTTTGATTTCGGATGTCGGAATCCTCGCCTCAAAAGACATGGTTTCCATTGACAGGGCAAGCTTGGATCTTTACAAAAAGGCCCAGCCAATCAACGATCTTTTCTCTAAGGAAAGATTCTGGCACTGGACAGATCCCGAGAGAATGCTCGATTATGCTGAAGAGCTTGGACTCGGAAAGCAGGATTACAGGCTTGTCCGGGGCGAGTAATTTTTTTTTTTTATTTTCTCTTTATTTTTTTGGCAATCAGAATGAACCATCGTCTTCTTATCC
>CAZZIT010000178.1:0-1704 GCA_964654365.1 uncultured archaeon | reverse complement strand
GTTTCCAACAACCGTTGCAAAGTTGGCCCTGAACGCAACGTCCCCTGGCCTGAGTTCAATCCCCACTCCAGCGGCCTCGATTGGGCCTCTGCCTGTGTAGAATTTGTAGGGATCGTAGCCAAGAAGCGCCAGATGGCTCGTGTCGCTTCCCGGTCTGATTCCAGGAGAGATCGTGTCCATTATGCCGTTTATTCCCATCGCAGCAATCTTATCGAGGTTCTGTTTCTTTGCCACCGCCAAGGGCGTTTTTCCGCCAACGGGCCTGTCAGGCAGGCCGTCCAGTATTAACATCAGGAGAGACAAGGCACCACCTCATAATTTCTGCTGTTATAGAACTTATAAAATCATCGTTCCATAAAATTTTTTAATTGGGTTTAGCCCGGAAAATCTTTATACTGTGAAGTCGAAAAGAGTTAAAAATGAGGCTGCTAACGCTTGGAGTTGGCCTTAGGGGAGCAAAGATTGCCGAGCTGTTCTACAAGGAAGGGGTTAGAGTGAACGGTGCCCCCCTGTTCAAGTGTTTCGCGATTCTGAACGATGAGGCGCAGCTGAAGACAATCTCAATTAGAAATGACAGAAAGTATTACCTTAGGGACAGAAAGGGTGTTCCAGGGTTTCTCAACTCCTTGACGAGGGTCTACGAGATCTGGGAAGGTTCTCTAATCTTGAATTCTCTCGAGGATGAGTTCGCATTCGAGGTCTCGGTGGAGCTGTGCGAAAGGATGAAAAAATTCTCGGATGATCCTCTGATAAACCTTACCCTTATTCCGAGCTTAGGTCAAACAGACGTTTCCGAGCTGAAGAGAAAAATGAGGGAGATACAGAAGGTTGCAGACGTTATAATGGTGTTTAAGGGGACTTCGGAGG
The DNA here is from genome assembly GCA_964654365.1 of uncultured archaeon. Classification (GTDB taxonomy): domain Archaea; phylum Halobacteriota; class Archaeoglobi; order Archaeoglobales; family Archaeoglobaceae; genus WYZ-LMO2. The sequence goes on along the minus strand of CAZZIT010000178.1, from coordinate 837 downwards.
TCGATCAAAAGATCCTGAATGCCCTAAATCTGCTTGCTCTGGCTGGAGAAGTTGATATTAAGAAAAAGACTTCTGGAGAGGTCGTTGTCGACACCTCAGATGTATTCAACGCTTTAAGGTCAGATGGATTCTCGGTTGTTGGCTTCGCCGAGCAGAAGGTGAATTTCGATTTCTTCAAGAAAGGGAGCGAGCTTAAGGCAATAAGGACGAGGAGAATTATCGAAATGCTCGATCAGGCGATTAAAAACCTGAGCATAAATGTCGAACTTGATAAGGCGAAATCGGCTCTATTGCTCTTCTGCGGGCCAAAGGAGGAGATAACGATGGAGGGGATCTTCGAGGCGATAAGCAGAATAGAGGGTCTCAACAACGATCTGATCGTGAGGTACGGCGACTGTCCGATATCTCCTACATTTATAACCAAGAAGGTCGCACTCGTCGTTCTATTTTCAGGCCTCAGAAGCTTCAAGTTCTAAGGAAAAAATTTTATAGCGAATTCCACTTTCCTTCAGCCTCCTCTTGAGCCTAAGCTGGAGCAGTTTTTTTGCTACTTCATCAACCTCAAACCTTATGCCGTCGTATTTGACCTCCTTAAGAAGGAGTCCAGCCGCTGTAGAGGGCTGGATCCTTTCCCTGTGCTCATCGGGACTCAGCATTTTTCTGAACCATTCCAAATCCCTTTCTTCTCCAACCTTTTTCAGGGCAGAAGCTATGCAGCGCACCATGTTCCATGTAAATGCATTTCCCTCGATTTCGAAAATTATGAACTCACCGCACTTTCTGACATCTGCCCTGTAGATCGTCCTCTTTCCGCCTCTATATCCCCTTGTAAAGTTC
>CAZZIT010000177.1:0-10509 GCA_964654365.1 uncultured archaeon | reverse complement strand
CATACTTAAGGAGGGAACTCAGAGAACAGTTGGTAGGGATGCGCAGAGGATGAACATCACTGCCGCGAGAATAATTGCTGAGGCTGTAAGGAGCACGCTCGGTCCAAAGGGAATGGACAAGATGCTGGTCGACAGCCTTGGAGACATAACGATAACGAACGATGGAGTGACGATTCTCAAGGAGATGGATGTCGAGCATCCAGCGGCGAAGATGGTGATCGAGGTTGCGAAAACGCAGGACAACGAGGTCGGAGATGGCACAACGACGGCGGTAGTTATAGCAGGAGAGCTGCTGAAGAGGGCTGAAGAACTGCTGGATCAGGAGATTCACCCGACCGTGATTGCAAAGGGTTACAGACTCGCAGCCTCAAAGGCCATGGAAATACTGGACAGCATATCAATCCCGATCGACGTTGAAGACAGGGAAGCGTTGCTGAAGGTTGTGAGGACGTCAATCACAGGGAAGCATGCCGAGGTTGCTGTAGAGCACCTCGCCAACTTAGTGGTTGATGCAGTAAAGATCGTTGCTGAAAAGGTCGACGGAAAGTACAAGGTCGATGAGGAGAATGTTAAGATCGAAAAGAGATATGGAGGGAGCATAAAGGACACGCAGCTCGTTAAGGGTATAGTCGTTGACAAGGAGGTCGTGCATCCAGGAATGCCGAAGAGGGTGAAAGATGCTAAAATAGCTGTTCTGAAGGCATCCTTAGAAGTCAAGGAGACGGAAACGGACGCGGAGATTAGGATCACAGATCCAGAGCAGCTGCAGAAGTTCATAGAGCAGGAAGAGAGGATGTTGAAGGAGATGGTTGACAGGATCGCAAAGGCCGGAGCGAACGTTGTATTCTGCCAGAAGGGTATTGACGACCTCGCGCAGTACTACTTGGCAAAGGCTGGAATCCTTGCAGTCAGGAGGGTCAAGCAGAGCGACATTGAAAAGATTGCAAAGGCCACAGGAGCAAAGATACTCACGGATCTCAGGGAGATCACACCTGCGGATCTCGGAGAAGCTGAGCTTGTCGAGGAGAGGAAGGTGGGAGACGAGAAGATGGTGTTCATCGAGGGCTGCAAGAATCCGAAGTCCGTGACGATCTTGGTAAGGGGAGGCACTGAGCATGTCGTGGACGAGATTGCCAGGGGAATCGAGGATGCTATCAGAGTTGTGGCCTGCGCAATAGAGGATGGAAAGGTCGTCGCAGGCGCTGGAGCCCCAGAGATGGAGCTGAGCCTCAGGCTGAAGCAATGGGCACCGAGCGTTGGCGGAAGGGAGCAGCTCGCAATCGAAGCCTTTGCAAGCGCTCTGGAAGTCATTCCGAGAACTCTCGCAGAGAATGCTGGAATCGATCCGATCGACGTCATCGTGAATCTGAAGTCCGCCCATGAGAAGGGGCAGAAATACGCTGGCGTCGACGTCGATACGGGCAAGGTAGTGGACATGAAGGAGAGGGGAGTAATTGAGCCGCTGAGGGTTAAAACACAGGCGATTCAGTCTGCTACAGAAGTTGCGGTGATGATCCTCAGAGTGGACGACGTTATTGCAGCTAAGGGACTTGAAAAGGAGAAAGAGAAGGAAAAGAGCGGAACTCCTGAAATGCCCGAATTCTAACCTATTTTTTCCATATTTCCCATTTTCGGTAGATTCTTTTTGGTCTGGCAGAGTCCAAATCGATAAGATTAAATTTCCTCGAAATGATGATTTCGCAATGAGAATTCCTCTGTTCATCGAGTTTGAGGGAAAAAAAGTCGCCGTAGTCGGTGGAGGCTACGTTGGAACGGTAAGGGCTAAAAAATTTGCTGAAGTAGGTGCTGAGGTTACCGTTTTCAGCTTGAATTTCTCTGAAGAACTTTTGAGGCTGGGAAGGGAGGGAAAAGTTAGGCTTGTAGAGAAAGAAGCCTCTGAACTGGGAGAAGAACTGAAGGAATTCAATCTCGTTGTCCTAGCGATTGGCGATAAGAGCCTGAATAGCAAGTTCAAAGAGCTGAGCAGAAAATATCGCTTTCTCCTGAATCTGGCAAACAGTGCCGAGGAAACCGAAGTGGTTGTGCCTTTTGAGGGGGGAAAAGATGGGATCAGGTTTGCCGTGACGACCGAGGGAAAAAGCGGGGTAGTTGCGAGGAAGGTAAGGGAGCTATTTCAGAGTGTACTCGAGAGAGATGAAACGCTTTTCGTTTACCTGAGTGCAATGGAGCACCTTAAAAAGTACATGAAGGAGAAAGAATTTCCCGTGAATGTGAGGATGAAGATCTACAGCATCCTCGGCTCCAGTCAGGAGCTTATGAAGATCGCGGAGAGCAGAGATCTGGCGGGAGCGATGAAGTTCGTTGAGACTGTGGCTGAGGAGAAAGCCAAGGAGCTCAAGGGTGTCGAGGATGGATTCTGAACTCTTAATGGCGATTCAGTACGATCTCCCTCTGTCATCAACTCCACTCGTGGACCTGGCAGAGAGGCTCGGAAGGAGATACGAGGATGCTGAGAGGAAACTTCGAGAGTATCGAGCTGAGGGAGTTCTGAAGAGATACGGTGCAAACCTCAACTACAGGGCATTCCCAAACCACAGGCAGTCCTCTCTTGTCGGCTTTAAGGTTGAAGAGGGATCTGCTAAGAAGATCAACGAGCTCGGAGAAAGGGTTAAGCATAACTACCTCAGGGATGCTGAATTCAACGTTTGGTTCACGCTCAAAGGGAGAGATATTTCCGAAATCGAGGGAATCGTTCTGAAACTTGCCAAGGAGCTCGGAGTTAGGGAATACGTTATTCTGCCCACGAAAAAGGTTTACAAAATGGATGTGAAGTACGATCTTTACAGGGGAGTTTCTTGGAGCTACGGATCTGAGCCCGAGAAAGTCTACACAATTGAAGAGCTCGGACTTGGGGAGGAAGTAAAAAGGCTTGAATCCCTGCCTATCGTGAGGAGACCGTTCCAGGAACTGGGTATGGGAGAGGAGGAGGCCGTAAGCCTAATAGAGGAGCTGAAGAAGAAAGGAGTTGTCAGGGACTTCAGCGGGGTGCTAAGCGAGTCTAAAATTGGCTTTAACTTTAACGGAATGAACGTTATAAGCACGGAACAGCCCGAAAGACTTGCGAGAAGGCTTCTCGAGTTCAGGCAGATAACGCATCTCATAGAGAGGATTCCGAGCGATAGGTGGAATTACCCCATCTACTTCATGGTCCATGCAGCGCAGAGGGAAACGATAGAACGCCTTGGACACCAGATCGCAGGGCTGGAAATGGTTAAAGACTTGAGAATAATCTACAGCAGGGCAAATCTGAAACCATGAAGTGCTCTTACTGCAGCAGAGAAGCTGTGTATTACCAGAGGTATTCCGGAAAGCATCTTTGCAGGAGGCACTTCACGTCTTTTTTCGAAAAGAAGGTCAGAGCAGTCATCAAAAAGTACGGGATGATCGAATCCGGTGACAGGATTGCAATAGCCTTAAGCGGTGGAAAAGACAGTGTTACGCTGTCAAAACTGCTTCTGGAGCTTTACGGTGGCCGAAGAGACCTAGAATTTCTGGCAATAACCATAGATGAGGGCATAGAAGGATACAGGGATAAGACCCTTGAGGTTGCGAGAGATGTGACGAGGTCTTTGAGCATAGAGCACTACGTCGCGAAATTCGAGGATAACTTCGGTGCAAAGCTCGACGAGATGGTCAAGGTCGGGGAAAAGCTTCCCTGCTCATACTGCGGGGTTTTCAGGAAATATTTGCTGAACAGATCAGCAAGGGAACTTTCCGCAACCAAGCTCGCGACTGCACACAACCTCGACGACGAGTCGCAGACAATTCTGATGAACTTCATAAATGCTGACATAGACAGATTAGCCCGGCTCATACCGCAGAGAGACCAGGAAGGACTTATCAGGAGGATAAAGCCATTCATGGAATTGTACGAAAAAGAAGTCGTAACATACGGATTCCTGAAGAGATATCCCATGATCTTCGACGAGTGCCCCTACAGCTACTTTCCCGTCAGGGCATTTGTGAGAGACTTCATATACGAGCTCGAAAGCAAATATCCGGGAAGGAAGATATCGATTTTAAGAAGTTTCGAAAAGCTTTCAAATTGTTTAAGGGTTACAAACCCGCAGATCGAGCTAAATCGCTGTAAGATCTGTGGAGAGCCCACCTCTAAGGACGTCTGTCAGGCCTGCAAGCTGGTCGGGGAGCTCGGGAAGAAGATCTCGGTCAGGCACAATGAAAGGCTTGTGCTGAGAAAAGCCTGAGCAGATGATTTTTAATCTGAGGAAAAGATTATTCCCGTGGACGTTGTCGTTGCAGGCATTGGCATCGCGGGAGCATTTGCGCTGAGAGGTCTCTCAAAGGATCTCGATGTGCTTGGAATAGACAAAAGAGAGAGGCTTGGCTTTCCCGTAAAGTGCGGGGAAATAATTCCGACGAGAAGGGAGATGGAATCCCTGCTTCCCAACCTTTACGATTACTCCCTTTTTGAGGTTCCAAAGAAGTTTGAAAGCAACAGGACAAAGATGGTTTGCTTCAACACTGGAAGAAAGGAATTCTGGTTCGACTTCGAGTTCCACGTCGTTAGAAGGGATGAGATGATCCAGAAAATAGCATTCGAATCTAAGCACAGGATAGAGCTGAAAACGGTGATAAGGGGATTCCGCAACGGAAGGCTGATCACGAACAAAGGCTCATTCGAGCCAAAAGTTCTGCTCGCGTGTGATGGTGCAAATTCGAGGATAGCGAAAGACCTGGGTCTCTGGAGATACGAACTCTCCTCAGCGAAGCAGTATGTGATGAGGGGCGTGGAATGTGAGGAGGACACCGTTTACATGTTCATAGGAAGGGAAATAGCTCCAGGTGCATACGCCTGGATAATACCGAAGGGTGGAGGATATGCGAATGTTGGCGTTGGATTCAGGAGAGAGTTTTCGAACGAAAGCGTTCACAGGGTTCTCGATCGCTTTGTCAGGGAGTATCCGCATTCTTCTCGCTTCCTGAAAAGGGCGGAAGTCGTGAGCAAGGTCGGTGCGGTCGTTCCAATTGATAGACCACTTGAAAAAGCGGTCCACGGCAACGTTATCTTCGCTGGAGACTCCGCGAGCATGATCATCAGTCATACTGGCGGCGGAATTCCGATATCGATGATCGCTGGCGATCTCGCCGCGAGAGTCGTTAACGTATACTTTGAGGGAAAAAGCCTCGATGAATACGACTTACTCTGGAAAAAATACCTCATCGAATCCCTCAGCAAGGCTTACTCGATAAGGAAGATCTGGGACCTATTTGCGAGAAAAGAAGCTCTACTCAGGCTGATGAATCTTGCGAGCGCCAGAGACTTGGAGGAGATCCTCCACTGCAGGATCCCGCTCAAGCTCCGGATTTTATATCCTCTGCTTGGCCCATTTCTATGAGGCTCGTATTTGTAATGGACGTAATGAAGAGTCTCGCTGTTCTTGCAGAGCGAGGAGAGAGGCAAAAATACAGACCGGTGGCTGAGAAGAGTGCAGTCGTTAAGAAAAGTGATCCATTGGAAGTTTTAATGGCAATAAAGCCAAGATTTCTTTACGTTGCCGATCTGGACAGAATCCTCGGGAGGGGAGATAACGCCGAAATTCTGAAATCTCTCTCAGCAAGGGTCGAGGAGATGATGGCAGACTGCGGGTTTCGCCGACCAGAAGAGCTGGCAGAACTAGAATTCATTCCCGTTCTTGGAACAGAAACCTTTGATCTGACAAAGATCTCCGAAACTAAAGGGAACTGCTATGTAAGCCTCGACTTCCGTGAAGATAGCTTCCTCGACGCTTCCGGAAAATTCGCGGATTTCAAAAAGGCCGTTGCTTTTCTCAACTCCATCCCGCTGCGTGGCCTCATAGTGCTCAACATTACACGTGTCGGCTCTGGCAAGGCGGATTTCGAGCTGCTGGCTGAGGTGCTCGATCTTTCGGAGCATCCGGTTTACTTGGGAGGCGGAGTAAGTGGGATCGAGGATTTGGAGAAGCTTAAGGAATTGGGTTGCTCCGGAGTCCTGATTTCGACCGCAGTCCACAGAAAAGCGATACCCCTGGATTTTATCAGAAAAGGTTTTATATAAAGTCCATACACCTTATTTTTAAAGCTTCCATCCTCTGAACCCTGGAAATACCCCTCATTTCAAGCAGTTCGGCCTTTATTTCAGAGATATCGCAATTGCATCCAATTCTGACAGCTTTGGCGACGATCCTTTCACCCTCGCACGAGTTCGAAATTATCGCCTCTTCCGCCTCGATCGAGTTAAAAGTGGAAAATGCGCCGAGAAAGATTCGATCACAGATGATCTTCCCGAGAACGCAACCCTTTGCAGTTACTATCTCCCTCGCATAGATTTCGGAAACTTTACAGCCTACGCCGAGGGAGACAAAGCCTTCAAACCTTACAGGCTTTTTCAGGTTTGAAAAGCTCTCAATCAGAAGCAAACCCCTTTTCCTGTCGATTTTCATTCCGACCCCTGTCTGGTCTTCACGGCAACGCCTTTCTTGACTTCGAGCATTTCAAAAGCGGAAAGCAACGCTTTTCCCGTTGCGAGCAACTCATCTTTTTCGTTTACGACAAGCACCTCGTCATTTGCCCTTATCCTCTCATCCACGGCAACTACATGCTTTGCGAAAACGCTCTTCCCGCTTGCGATGAACTGCGAGACCTCGTTCATCACCACGACTCTCAGCCTGGGAAATGGGAAAGCATTGTGAAGTCTCCTAGCCCCCTCGATGCTTAGGGTAAGCAATCCTGAATCTGCCTTAAGGGTAGCTATTCTTTTCCCACCATCAAGAATCTGCCTTATTTTTCCATTTTTTGAGAAAAGAAACGTGCATGTCTCTGGAAAAAGCGCAATTCCTGCATTTTTTCCGAACTGGTAGTCGGCTATGACCCTAACAATCCTGAGATTATCGACCATACCTTCTCTCCCTCTTCTGATACTCCCTGAGGATTCTCAGAAAGTCGACATATCTCAAGGTGTTCCAGTCTATGTCCGTGAAGTAGAGCTCGCTGTAAATACTCTGCCAAAGCAGGAATTCCGGGACCTCCGAGCCCGCTTTTATTATCATGTCCGGCTGGGATCTAATTTTCAAGAAGGACTCGAATGTTTTTTCGTCGATTTCCTCGCTTCTCAGCTCTCCATTCACTACCTTTCTCGCGATCTCTCTTATCGCAGCCACGATCTCCTTTCTGCCTTCGCTCCTGACCACGTTGATGGTAAGGTCTCCCTCTCCTGTGCCGTATGAGCGGTCTTCCTCTATAAAATTCAATCTAACGTTTTCGATCTTTAAAGGAAAAGAACCCGTGCAGACAGTTACTTCCCGAATCCCGAACTTCCTGCACCATTCCAAAAACCTCTTGAAATTCTCATTTACCTCGGAACAGATAAGCGTTATGTGTCTCGGCACTTTTTTTATCTTCCGCTCGAGCATGAGCTGGTATAGCAATCGGAGCACGTCAAAATTTAAATGTCTGAATACTTAACCCTTTTCAATGCTTCCTCCTGCGATCGCCTCGCTTGTGAGCCTTGCCGGCATTTCGCCTCACCCAATCTCAGATCCGAGGATAATATTTGCACTCTTTTTTACTCTTACAGCCGTATACGTATTCTGGAGAAACGGCGAATACTTCAATTTTCTTTTCGCAGCCACAATCCTTTCTGCCCTTGCGTGCCTCATGGCAAAGGAAATAATATATGCGTCCATTTTTGTTGCATTCTTCCATGAGCTGAAGAGAAGCCCTATTTGGGATATTCCAATTTATACGTGTGCCGGAGTCCTCTTCTTTTCCCTTTACTCATTGATGAACGGCATTTTCATCCCGGCCTCAAACATCATTTTCATATCCCTCGCTGGCGGGCTTACTGCGGCTTTAATGGAAACTGTGAAAACCGAATCGGACAGGAGGGTGCTCCTCCTAATAGCCTTGGCAACCGTTTTTGCGATCTTCAAGATATACATCCCCTCAGCCTCAGTCGAGGCTCTGGCAATAGCTTTTGCCCTTTCTTTTGTCCTAAGCCTCATGGCACTCAAGGCTGGAATCGCAGACGAGAGCGGACTGATGAGCGCAACGCTAGTTGGAACCATAACGATCCTGTTCACGAATTTGAACTTCTTCGCCGTGCTCCTCTTCTTCTATCTTTCCGGCTCAGCGGTAACGAAATACAGGTATTCTCTCAAGGAAAATTTGGGCATAGCGGAACCCTCTGGCGGTGCGAGGGGATTTTCGAACGTCTTTGGAAACAGCCTGGCACCTCTTTTTTTCGCCATGAACTACGGGATGACTAAAGAAGAAATCTTTGCCATGGCATTCGTAGCCTCAGTCGCCACAGCACTCGGAGATACGATGGCCAGCGAAATCGGAAAGACAGCAAAGAACGTTTACCTCATCACGAATTTCAGGAAAGTAAGGCCCGGGGTAAACGGAGGTATCTCGACGATCGGAGAGCTTGCGGCAATTCTTGGATGCATATCAGTCTCCCTTCTTGCGTCTGCCCTCGGAATTATTCCTGCAGAAAGCCTGATATTCGTCACAGTCTCGGCATTCATTGCAGTCCACATCGACAGCCTTCTTGGAGCCACGCTCGAGGTAAGGGGATATCTCAACAACTCCGCTGTTAACTTCCTCGCAACACTCTCGGCAGGCTTTATCTGCCTCCTCTTCTAATGGCAGTGAATGCGAGAATCAAAGCAGCCACTGCAAGTACTCCCTCGAAGCCCGGCGTCTTCAGGATCTCCTTTATTGCGGACTTGGGCGTCGTTGGCACTTCTTGAAATTCAGCGTGGGTTAGCTGTCTCTCTTCACCAGATCCGGCTACCAACGCGATGAACTTTGCAATTCTCTCGGCGAGAGAGTAGTACATGAGCTTTACATAAGCGTTCTCCGCGGTTTCAGCAAACTCGAAGTAGGCTGCCGGAAGAACGGGGTAGCTTACATCTTCTGCCTCAGACAGCGCAACTTTTGCATTCTCCCTTCTCTCGTTCAGCTTTATCGAAACATCTCCGTAGCTCGCCTCTATGGATAGGCTTGCCTGGGTTATCGCATCCAAGGCGAGAAAAACGGCCCCCGCATACTGCCCGTCGCCGTAGAGCATTTTTGCTGTTTCGAGTGATTCGTAGGCGTTATCCAGAAGATCGGAGTATGCCTGGAGCGAGGAAGCGTAAACGATTACAGAATTTGCCTGATTTATGTAAAACTCTGCCCTCTTCTTTATTTCGGTCGAGTTCAGCTGGTAGTCTTCCTTGAAAACGTGGAGGATTGAAAGCCAGACCTTGGCGCTGTTCAGCCTTTCTTTCGCATATGCCAAGTTCTGCAGAGCTTCGCTGAAGGTTTTCGAATAAGTCGCTGCCTCGAGCGATTTCTCAGCTTCAGCAACCCTTTCCTGAGCTGCGGCGATGATCTGAATGGAGTTGATACCGAGAGGTTCATTTTTAAGGTAGCTTCGAAGGTCTGATATCTCTCCTCGTATTCTATTAACCTCTTCATCGAACTGCTGGCCGCTTATGAGCGTTTTCCTGTACATCTCGTATCTCATCAAAATTTTCGCATTGAAGTACTTGCTCGTTGCACTGTAATAGTTTCCCGCACTGTAGTCGCTCTCAGCTTGGTTCAAAATTTTCTGAGCTTCTCCTGTTTTGTAGTTCTCCAGTTCGGCAACGCTCTCTCTCATCCTATCTGCCAGCGTCTTCAGAATTCCCGAATACTCTGAGATCCTGAAACTCGTCTCTCTCTTCTTTATCTCAAAGCCCGTGAAGTACTTCAGGGCTTCGTTGATTGTTGCAACCTCGTAAACTTCAACCCCCAGCTTTTTTCCGTACTCTACGAGGTCCAGCTCCCTGTAACTCGAGCTGATTATGTTTATCAACCCAACTTTCTTCACGACCTTTTCCTGCACCAATACAACTTTCTGTCCGTGAGGAATCAGGAAAATTTTTCCCCCGTCCCGCGCAACGGCTTCGAGCTTGTAATTCAGACCTCCAACTGGACCTATGAAGCCGTCCGGATAGATCATTCCGCTCATGTACACGTCTTTATTCAGGCTCAGGTTTTTCAACGCAGCTATCGTTGCGATCGTCATAACTGCCCCAGCAGATGGCCCTCCAACTATCGGGGCATCCGCTTCGATGATGTAGAAGAAATCGTATTTTGTGAAGTCTATTCCGAGAAGATCGCATGCGGTCAAAGCGGAAAGCTGCGCACTTCCCTGCATGTCGATCTCGGTGAAGGGGGACGTCGAAACGAATACCCTTCCACTTCCAGAGCTTATCGAAACTGTTATGTTTATGACAACACCACTCGGGCTATCTCCACTGGTCACGGCTACAGCTTTTATCGACTTCTCCACTTCGAAGGCTGAGGAGGAAGAGATCGCCAGAATTAGAGCTAATATAAGGATTACTTGCGCCATGCGCATGCAGGCACTTTTCCGGAAAAGATATAAATTTTGTGGAGGAATTCTCTACGGGCTTCAAAGCAGCTGATTTTTCCAGAATTTGTTTATCACGAAAAAGATTTAAATCCTCAGTGCTA
>CAZZIT010000176.1:0-3963 GCA_964654365.1 uncultured archaeon | reverse complement strand
GCTGATTTCAAAGGGTGTGCTGAGCGCAAGAGAGCTGGCAGAGCTCAGCGGAATTCCGAGGACTTCCGTTTACGATGTTATGAACAGCCTTAAAGCAAAGGGTTTCGTGGAAGAGTTTGGAAAGCCCGTGAGGTTCAGGGCTATAAGCAATGAGGAGATGATCTCGATGATCTCGAAAAAAACTGCAGAAAACCTTGAAGTATTGCGCGAGGAAATCTCGAAGCTTAGAACAGAGGATATAGAGATCGTAAAGCTTTACCGTGGAAAATCGGTGCTCGAAAAGCTCGAAGAACTTGTTTTATCCTCCAAAAAGGAAATAATTGCACTGATATCCCACATAAAGCCAGAAATAAAGGAGATCCTGTCCAAAGCCAACTGCAAACTGGTCGTGATCTCGGAAAATCCCGATGATCTAAAGGCAGAAGCATACAAGCTTGAATACAAGGGTGAAAAGGCGGTAAGAGATGTTTCTCACGGCCTTCTCATCTTCGACGGCGAGAAGTTCTTTGCGATCTTTATCGACCACGTTTCCATAGGCGTCGTTGGAGAAAGCAAGGGGATGGTGGAGTTCTCTAAGCTGATGATCGATCCTTTACTCAGAGAACTTAGGGAAAAGGTCAGGAAAGCTTGATGATCTTGGCGACAAAAAAGCCAGCGCATTTGTGAACATGCGGGTAAAATCTTTTTGCTTTGCTCAAATCCCTCTTAGTCAAATTCAGGGCCTTTTCACCGTATTCGACTTCAAGAAGCTCGGCCTCTCTCTTATCTAAGAGGTATTCGATAACTAACTCGTTTTCCTCCGGAGCCAATGAGCACGTGGAGTAAACCAGAATCCCGCCAGGCTTTAAGGAGTCGAATGCGCTGAGTATCAGCTCTCTCTGCAGCGAGGAACAGAAGGCTATATCTTCCATGCCCCTATCCCTTTTCCTCGATTCATCCTTGAAAATTATTCCCTCCCCGCTGCAGGGAGCATCGAGGAGAACTTTGTCTGCCTTTATTCCCAGTTTTGGAAAATCCCTTCCATCTATGTTCAGGATCGCCACATTCATGGCCCCCATTCTGTTAACATTGTCGATTAAAGCCTGAAGTCGTTCCTTTTGCGGCTCCACAGCCAAAATCACGCCCCTGTTCTGCATCAGCATCGCCAAAAAAGTGGTTTTACCGCCTGGGGAGGCTGAGAGATCGACAACGATCTCTTCGGGCTTCGGCTGAAGTACGAGCGGGGGAACGCAAGAGCTCTTATCCATAATGTAGTAGTAACCCATCAGATACTCGGGAGTTGCGCCCATGGAGTACCTCTCCTCAACAACCTCGTAGCAGTATGGAACTTCAGTTCTCTCAAGTCGGAATCCTCTACTCTCCAGCCTTTTTAAAAGTTCGGACTCAGAGATCTTCAGCGTGTTTACCCTTATATACTTCGGAATGCCCCTCTCGAAAGCCTCAACGAGTTTTAAGGCATCTTCCCCAAAAAATCGAAGCCATCTGCGGATTATGAATTCATCATAACCGTACTTTCTCGCGATCTCCTTCGATCTCTGATCTGATGGAAAATCGAGAACTTTCATGCTATCCTCGACTTTCCGGGTGGCAAAAACTTTGCTATCTCCTCTGGCTTGGCTATTGCCTTCACGATGTATGCATTTTCTCCAGCCTTTTCTGCGAGCAATTTCGCTATTTCAACGCTGAGCTCTTCGGGCTTTTTGTCTCCGATTTCGAGCTCCAAGTAGTAGTCTGCATGCTTCTTCACAGCACTAACAGGTCCGCCGATGACGCGCATCTTCTCGAGCTCCACCCCAACTGCACATCTCAGCCCCACAGTCAGGTAATTCCTCTCCCCAACGATGTAAAAGCTTCCCTTTGGCAGATACTCTCCAGCCTTGGCCGATCTCTGCACCTGTTCAGGTTTAACGTAGTAGACTTCTCCTGAATGCTTTCCCTCTTTCCAGAGGGAAGAATAGATCGCCGCAAATTCTGCTGTCTCCAGAATGCTAGTTTCAGGCGCTTCCTGCCCTCTTTTCAGCACCACCACTGGCGCTCCAGGGGTTTGAGTGTGGAAAAAGAGATCCCTGACTTCAAGCCTTTTTGAAACTATCTCAGCATTCATTTTCGCATTTCTACCGCCTATCGCGATAAAGCCATCTGAAGTTACGAACCATCTGTAATCCTCGAACCATTCTCTCTTCCTTCGAACGCTGAAGCCAATCTTCTCTCCCTTCAACTCAGCTTTTCTCATCTCCTCCTTAGTCTTCTCTATCGCAGCCTTCAGCCCCTCTATCTTTTCTTTGAAGCTCTTCGCTTTCTCGTAGTACAGCTCTGCATTCCCGTGAACACTTCTGTTGAAGTCGATCCCGAATTCTTTGCCGGCCATTCGAATCAAAGCAACCTTTTTCTCCCTGTCGAATTTCAAAACCTCCTCAGGAGTCTCGCCCATCCTCAGCTTCTCTATTATCTCCTCAATCTTGGAGTAATTAGCGTAGATTAGCTCTGCAATCTCCCTGTTTTCTCTGATCTCTTTCTCGTAATCTTCGAGAGTTTTCTCCTGAATTTTTAGCCTGTTTTTCAGCTTCTCGAGCTCTTCGTCCTTCACGGGGCTTTCAATTGCGATTCTTGAATAAAAATCGTCGAGGGCCTCGTTGAAACTTTCTAAAAATTTCTTTTCAAGATTCCGATAGTAAAGAAGGTCCATCGGCACAACGTCGAAGTATTGCCCGTCTCTGAGCACTATCTGCGGCTTTATCTCGAAGTTCTTCAGCTTCTCAATCTCTCTCTCAAGTATCTTTTTCTCTTCCTCAGTAAGCTCTGAAAACTTCTTATTTCTGTCCAATCCCGTTCTAAGACATAATTCCTCCGCGTACAATCCACCAAATCCAGAAGTTGCAAGATATCTCACGATATCTCTTCCTACATCAGTTTTTTTCTCAGAACTCTGCTTTCGGATCTCTTTTAGGGGCATGATAACCCTGTCGTTCTCCATCAGGATTACATTCCCCTTCGAGAAAAGTTCTGCGACGATCTTTTTGCTATTCTCTCTTTCGAAATGAATTTCAACAATTCTGTCAAAGTCCTTCTGCTCTATCGCCTTGATCCTTGCCCCCTCAAGGTGTTTTCTAAGAAGCATAGCAAATGGAGTGGGAAACTTGGGGCTCTCCTTCGGAAACCTTGTCAGATGGATTCTCTTACCAGCTTCGATCACCAGATCGTATTTTTCTCCCGCGTAGATTCTGATCCTAATTTCGTCTGGAGGATAGTGGTAGATCTTCTCAACTTTACCACCGACTAACTTTTGCAACTCGATAACGCAGGCTTTGATGTCGAAGGAACTCATCTGCTTCACAAGACCAAATTCGCACGGCGGATAAAAAATTTGTAGGCGAAAAATTTTTAAAAATGATCTTTCACATTCTGCATGCCATTTGTCGAAAACGAGGGGCTGAAAATCTACTACGAGTTCGAACCAGGAAATCCACCAGCTTTGGTTTTCATTCACGGATGGACGGCAAACATGAACTTCTGGAAGGAGCAAAGGGCTTATTTCGCAGGAAAAAATGCCATGCTCTTCATAGACAATCGCGGACATGGAAAATCGGATAAGCCAAAGAAATACGATTTCTACCGTCTTGATAAATTTGTCTCGGATCTGGAGGCAGTAGTGAGCTCGCTCAAGCTCAGAGACTTCGTTCTCATCGGCCACTCTTTCGGCACAATGATCTCGATGAAGTACTGTGCCGGAAATCCTGAAAAGGTCAGGGCGCTGGTTCTGGTCGGAGGGGGGACGAGGATAAGGAGTTTGCACAAGATTTTCTATCCATTTTCAAGATTGATGTCTGCGATAAATTATAGGAGTGCTGTAAGGCTCGTTGAAAACCTATCGTTCGCCGAGAATGCGGTGGAGTTAAAGGAGTGGGCTTTCAGGCAGGTTATCGAAAACACTCCGCGATACTCAGCGATGAACGGCTACAAGAC
>CAZZIT010000175.1:0-2476 GCA_964654365.1 uncultured archaeon | reverse complement strand
TATGTTCATCCTCTGCGCATCCCTACCAACTGTTCTCTGAGTTCCCTCCTTAAGTATGAGCACAGGCGTGCCCTGCAGTGCGACCATTCAACCACCTCCTTACAGACATTGGTGGATAGGTATTTCTATATAAAGTTTTCGCTCATTCTCTATAACCCTCAGCTCTTCTGGCAGCATATTGGAAGGAGGACTTGCCTCGCAATCCTCAAAGATTGAAAAAGATTGATCCGGAAATTTTATTTCAAAAACGGTAAGATTGAGGGCGAAGCAAAAGGTTTTTATGTCTGCCTCCGACATCAATGAAATCGAAATAGAGGTGTGAAAATTGAAGGAATTTGGAGGATTTGAAAGGAAACCACCAGTGCAGGTTGGTGACGTTAGGACTGTGAGAATAGAAGCCTTGGGAAGCAGCGGAGACGGAATAGCGAAGATAGGTGGATTTGTCGTTTTCGTCCCCGGTGTGAGGGTGAACGACGAGGTAAACATCAGAATTACCAAGGTCTTGAGAAAGTACGGATTTGCCGAAGTCGTCGAGTGAGTTCATTTTATAAAAAGGTTGGTAAGACCAACCTCAGGATTTTTTATTTCCGCTTCTTTGACGGAATCGAATGTCAGCTCAATCCTAAATCCTCTCTGACGCTCACAACGCCCCTTAATGCAACTTCATAGAATTTTTCGAGGGGCATTATTTTCTCGATCAGCCTTATTCGCTCCCTTTCGCATCCTGCAGCGAAGCTCTTTTCTTTGAACTTCTTTTTGACCGTTTTAGCAGTTACTTCCGTAATCTTGCCATCTTTAACTAGGGCACAGGCGATTATCAGTCCAGAGATGCTGTCTGCAGCCTGCAAGGCGATTTCAATCGGTTTTTCATAATCGCCGAAGAGCACGTGATTGTGCCTTTTAACCAACTCAGCAATCTCCGAAAAACCTTCCTTCAGAAGAATTTCCTCACCCAGAACACCGTGCTTGCTCATGTCTCCTTTTGTGAGCTCGTAATCTATGTCGTGAAGCAGTCCAAGCTTCCACCAGAGCTCTTCATCCTCATTAAGCTCTCTCGCAACCTCGCGCATTATTGCTGCAACGGCAATGCAGTGTTTTATTAAAGAATCCTCGCTGACGTATCTCCTCAGCACTTCAAGTGGCATTCTCCTCACCTATATCTGCCCCAGCTCGATTTCCATTTTTCTCAAATCTAGAATCGCGAATCTGCCCCAATTAACTGGGCCGGGGTTAACTGCAATCCACTTGTCTTTCAACACTCCAAAGCTTTCGTGCACGTGCCCGGTGAGAACTATCTGGAAATTCCCGATGTATCTCCTTATTGCTTCGCTTCCTATATTCTCCCCGTAGTTGGTCCTGTCGAGAATGCCCCTGGCTGGGGAGTGAGATACGAGGACGTTAAAGTCGGAGAACTTGAAAGTCTTAAGTATCAACTCATAGTCCTTCTCACTGTACTCGGATGGAGTTCCGAAGGGAGTTATCAGTGCCCCTCCAATTCCGTGAAGCGTCAGTTCGCCCACCTTCAGGCTTTTTCCATGGATGAATTTTATCCCGCTGAGCTCGTAGCTAAGAATTTCTTCATGATCGCAGTTTCCGTGAACGGCATAGCATTCCGGAGCGTATTTCGAGACGATTTCGTCGATTACAATGGCGTCCTGCTTCCTGAAGTGTGTCAGATCGCCCGCTATGAGTATAAGGTCGAAGTCAACTTTTTTCAGGATCTCTTCAAGATTTTTGACATTCGAATGGATGTCAGAAAGCAGGAGAAGCTTCATACAACATATATTTCGCCGTTCTTTGGAGCAAATGCCTCTACACCTATCTCCTCCCTGATCCAGCTGGCAAATTCCTCGCACTTTTCTCCATGCATCGTGAAGACGACCTCAGCCCCTCTATCAACGGCGATTTTCACGAAATCCTTCAATTGTTTGTCGTCCGCATGAGCAGAGAAGTCATACTGCTCAACTTCCATCTTCAGCTTCACGACCCTCGTTCCGAGGTTGATCATCCTGTGCTTCAGGGCCATGTCCCCGTTTGTACCCTCAACCTGGTAGCCAGTGATCAGCAAACGGGACTTTGGATCGTTGTAAATTCTTGAGATGTAGAAGATCGCTGGCCCCCCATTCAGCATTCCTGCAGTGGTAACGATAACAGCTGGCTCTCTCAGCACATCTTCTCTTTTCTTCCACTCGACCCACTCGGCATTCTTAAAAGCTCTTCTTAAGGCCTTTGGGTCTTTTATATAGTCCGGATGCCTTTCCAGAAGCTTGAACACCTCTTTTCCAAGTCCGTCGACGTATGGGGTAATCCCGTAGCTCTCCAAGATCATCAGCACTTCCTGAGTTCTTCCTACTGCAAATGCTGGGATTATAGCGTGTCCTCCACGTTCCACAGTCTCAACAACGCTTTCGACGAACTTTTTCTCGAGCTCTTTTCTGTTGGGATGCTCGACTCCGTAGTAGGTGCTCTCTATTAT
>CAZZIT010000174.1:0-2300 GCA_964654365.1 uncultured archaeon | reverse complement strand
TTCGGAGAGTGCGGAGAAGGATACGTGAGGCTCGCCTTTGCGGTAAAGTTTGAAAAGCTCAAGGAAGCCTTAGACAGAATGGAGGAGTTCGTAAATGCCAAAGGTTAAGCTCTTCGCCAGATTCAGGGAAGTAGCAGGAGTTGGTGAGGTCGAGGTAGAGGGCAGAACCCTCGCGGAAATCCTTGAAAACCTCTGCAGGGAATTTCCAAAGCTTAAGGAAACGCTCTTTGAAGGAAAAAAGCTCAGAGACTTCGTTCACATCATGGTGAACGGAAAAAATGCCCGGGGAAACTTAGAATTTCAGGTTTCGGATTCCGACGTTGTAGCCATATTTCCTCCTGTCAGCGGGGGATAGCTTTTTCTGCACTTGCACAGAAGTTTTCCGAATGATCGTTTACGGCAAGCCATACAGCGACGCAGAGATACTCTCAGTGATGCATCCCCTGCTGAGGGAGTGGTTTCAGTCGAATTTTTCCACCTTCACACCGCCTCAAAGGTATGCAATAGTCGAATCCCGTCTCGGGCGAAATATCCTCATCACTTCCCCTACGGGGAGTGGAAAGACTCTTGCGGCATTCATTTCGTCGCTCAGCATGCTGCTCCAGATGGCTGAAAGGGGTGAGCTGAGCGATGATGTTCACGTGGTCTACGTCTCACCGCTGAAAGCGCTGAACAACGATATAAGGAAAAATCTTGAGGAGCCGCTGAGGGGAATCTACGAGCTGGCGGAGAAAAGGGGAATGGAGCTGCAGGAGATCAGGGTTGCGGTAAGGACTGGAGACACGGATGCCGCAGAGAGACAGAAGCAGATGAAGAAACCACCGCACATCCTGATAACTACCCCTGAAACTCTTGCAATCACTCTCTGCAGTCCCAAGTTTTCCAAAGCTCTTAGAAATGTCAGGTTCCTCATCGTCGATGAGATCCATGCAATGGCGGAAAACAAGCGGGGAGTACACCTCTCCCTTTCAATGGAAAGGTTGCAGAGGATTCAGCTTGGAAAAATGGTCAGAATAGGCCTTTCCGCAACAATAGCACCACTTGAAGAGGTTGCAAGATTCCTCGTTGGATACGAATATGGAGCAGAAAGGGACTGCGTCGTGGCGGATGTAAGCTTTGAGAAAAGGACCGATATAAAGGTCGTGTCGCCGACCAGCGATTTCTTCAACCTTTCAGCTGAGGAGATAAACGAGAGGCTTTACGACAACATTGCAGAGCTCGTCAGGAATTCAAAGACTACGCTCATCTTCACCAACACTCGAAGCGCGACCGAGAGAGTGGTCTATCACCTGAAAAAAAGGCTCAGGGATGAGCCGATAAGGGCGCATCACAGCTCCCTGTCTAAGGAGGTGAGGCTCGAAGTTGAGAACGAGCTTAAGGAGGGGAAGCTGAAGTGCGTTGTCTCCTCAACCAGCCTTGAACTCGGGATAGACATAGGCTACATAGACCTCGTTATCCTACTTGGTTCCCCGAAGAGCATCAGCAGGGCTCTACAGAGGATTGGAAGAAGTGGTCACAGGCTTCACGAGGTTTCGGTGGGCAGAATCATAGTCCTCGACCCGGATGACCTCGTCGAATGCACAGTCCTAGCGAAGGAGGCTTTGGAGCGGAATCTGGACAGAATAAAGATTCCTGAGAACTGTCTCGACGTCCTCTGCCAGCATGTCGTGGGAATGGCGATTGAAAAGAAGTGGACGGTCGAGGAGGCTCTGGCTTTGATCAGAAATGCCTATCCCTACAGAAATCTCAGAAGAGAAGATCTGCTCTCCGTGCTAAGATATCTCTCCGGGGAGTTCTCTGAGCTCGAAAGAAAGAACGTCTACGCGAAGATCTGGTTCGATGAAAGGGAAGGAGTCTTCGGCAGGAGGGGAAGGATGGCGAGGCCGATATACTACTTGAACGTCGGCACTATTCCTGAGGAGGTTGCGGTTGGTGTGATCACCAAAGAAGGAAAAATGGTCGGAAAGGTTGAGGAGGAGTTTGCAGAAAGGCTCGTCGCTGGAGACATCTTTGTTCTCGCAGGAAAAACCTTCAGGTATCTGAAATCGAAGGGCATGAACATAATCGTCGAAGAGGTGGAAGGGGAGAAGCCCACGGTGCCCAGCTGGTTCAGCGAACAGTTACCGTTAAGCTACGATCTTGCCCTGAGGATTCAGAAGTTCAGGGGGGAGATGGAGAAAAGGCTTGATTCAGCCGTGGAATGGCTCATGGAGAACTACAATCTGAACGAAAACTCTGCAAATGCCATTTACAGGTTTTTCGTCGAGCAGAAGTTATTCAGCGAGATACCTACGGACAGA
>CAZZIT010000173.1:0-2216 GCA_964654365.1 uncultured archaeon | reverse complement strand
ATAACTGGGTGTGCCCGAAGAAGACTGTGGAGGGAGAGGCATGAAGAGGGGGAAGTGGTGCCTAGAAGAACAGATAGCGGGCGTGGAGGTCAGGGCGGGAGATTATCCGACGAGAAGGACGAAGTATGTAGCCGCCTTGGTAGTTCTGGCCAACGTTACCGATGCACCGAGGGGAAAGGAATTGCAGCAGCTTGCTATTGAAGCCAAAGAAGGAATTGAGACTGCGGAAAAAGAAAGAATTGAGAAGACGATCAACCTGTTCGACGAGGACATCGAGCCCCTGATATGAGGCTGATCGTAGCCCTTACTGGGGCAAGCGGTCAGATAGTCGGGATCAGGCTAATCGAGAGGCTTATATCCAAGGGAATCGAAGTTTACGCTGTAGCATCAAGGGCGGCAAAGCTGACGATGAAAGTCGAAACTGAATACGATGAAGTTTACCTCAGGGAGTTAGCCACCAAATACTACGACGAAGACGAAATCCATGCTCCGTTCTCAAGCGGAAGCTTCAGGCATGACGGAATGGCCATCGTGCCCTGCACCATGAAGACAGCAGCGAGCGTTGCCTACGGCATTACAGACAATTTGATCACAAGGGCGGCGGATGTGACGCTGAAAGAGAGGAGACCTCTCGTTTTAGCCGTCAGAGAGACACCGCTTCACAAAGGGCATCTATCAGCCCTTTTAAGGCTTTCTGAGCTAGGTGCAATCATTTATCCACTCGTATTGTCCTTTTACTCCAAACCAAAAAGCATCGATGAGCTAATCGATTTTCTTGTTTCAAGAATAATGGAACAACTTGGACTCGAGGTCGATTACAGGAGATGGGAATGAAATCATTGATGGTGGGCGGAACAACGAGCAGCGCTGGAAAAACTCTGCTAACAATGGCTATTTGCAGAATTCTCGCAAAGAAGGGTTACGATGTTGCGCCATTTAAGGCCCAGAACATGAGCCTGAATTCTTTCGTAACTAAGAAGGGAAAGGAAATTGCGATTGCCCAGGCGATGCAGGCTTTTGCAGCAGGAATTGAGCCTGATGAGAGAATGAATCCAGTACTGCTCAAACCAAAGGGAAATTTTGTTTCCCAGCTTGTCGTTCTCGGGGAAGCTGTGGGCGATTTTGATTCGAGGGATTACTACAGGAAAATTCCCGAACTCAAAAAGGTCGTTGAAGATGCCTACAACAGCCTTGCGGAGGAGTACGAAATCGTAGTGATTGAAGGGGCTGGAGGAATGGCCGAGATAAACCTCTACGAGAGAGATCTTGCAAACATACACATCGCCCGCCATGCTAAGCCTGCGATTTTGATCGTGGGCGACATAGATCGGGGCGGCGTATTCGCTTCGCTCTACGGAACCTACGCGCTGCTTCCCGAAGATATAAGGCGGCTCGTCGTGGGTTTCGTGATCAACAGACTCCGTGGCTCGGAGGAGTTTCTTCTGGAGGGAATAAGAAAGCTCGAAGCATTATGCAAGGTACCAGTTCTCGGAATAATTCCCTTCCTTGACTCAGAATTCCCTTCAGAGGATTCGCTGAACATAGAGGAATGGAATGGCTCCGGGCTCGTAGGGATCGTTCGCCTTCCGAGGATTTCGAATTTCACGGATTTCGAACCCCTGAGGGGAATCGCAAGATTCCTTGATTTAAAGGAAAGGGCCGATTGCGAGGTCCTGATAATACCCGGAAGCAAGGACACGATTGCCGACCTAAAGGCCTTGAAGGATTCGCCGCTCTTCGATTATATCAAAAGGATAGCAGGAGAGAAGCCGATAATAGGAATCTGCGGAGGTTACCAGATGATGGGAAGGGAGCTGATCGACTGCGGCGTGGAGCACGGAATGCTCAGAGTTAAGGGGCTCGGTTTGCTTGAAGCTGAAACGAAGTTCGAGCAGTATAAAAAAAGGACGGTTCAGGTTAGAAAAAGGGTCACAGGCGATGCAGAGATCCTAAGAAAAATAAGGGGCGAAACTGTGTGGGGTTACGAGATCCACAAGGGGGTCACGACCTCAAATAGGCCCGTTTTCGAGGATGATGGCTGTCAGAGCGAGGACGGGATGTGCTGGGGTACTTATCTTCACGGACTCTTCTGGAACGAGAACATGCTGAAAGCTCTCGGAGATTACTTGGGATTAAAGCTCGAACCAAGAGACAACTTCGACTTTCTGGCTTTTGAGGTTGAAAAAAGACTTAAGCTTTCAGATTTGCTCTCGAAG
>CAZZIT010000172.1:0-5668 GCA_964654365.1 uncultured archaeon | reverse complement strand
CGAGCACGACATCGATTCTCTCGACTTCCTCCATTTCCACACCATCTTTCTCGCAGATCTGCCTTGAAACTGCCTTATCCTTCAGGGTTACGACCTTCTCAGCTCCGCACGCTGCGCATCGGTATCGAACTCTTTCGAGCCGAAGATCTTCTGACATGAGCAGAGTGTCAACGGCTCCAAGCTCAAGATATCTCCTTATCTCCTCCTCTCCATAAACCGCAAGCCCGTCTCTTGAGATCTCGTAGAGAAATCGGCTCATCAGACCCTTTTCCCTTACAAGGTCAACTTCAGAAAGCAGGTCTTTTGCCTTCTCCACCAGCTCATACAACCCGCTCTCGCTCGTGTAGCCAACATCGAATAGCCCAATAACTTTTCTCTGCAGCTCATGGTGCAGATACTCGCCCTGATAGAATTCATCCTTCGTTGGAGATGGCCCTCCGATGAGAATCCCGACCAGCTTGTCTTTATGCGGTAAAAAGGCATTTGTAGCCATCTCTCCGACTTTCTTGTAAAATTCGTGGATCGCTATCTCCCTGAGCCTCTCAAATCGAACGCTGCTCTGACCGCCCTGCCTGTGCTTTCCGGGGACCATTGATGTGTCGTAGTCCAGCACCTCGATCCTTCTGCCCTTCAGCAGTCCGATCGTCGCCTCCCTTCTGTCAAGCACTATGAGTCCGTAAACTTTCTTTTCTCTGAGCATGTCTTTCAGCGGTTC
Organism: uncultured archaeon; assembly: GCA_964654365.1. Lineage (GTDB taxonomy): Archaea > Halobacteriota > Archaeoglobi > Archaeoglobales > Archaeoglobaceae > WYZ-LMO2. The sequence goes on along the minus strand of CAZZIT010000172.1, from coordinate 4,953 downwards.
CAGATAGAACTTGGAGTCGCAGTGGTACTTGTAAAGGGGTACAGGCTCTGGAGGTTCGATTATCTCGGTGATGTGCTTTTCCTTTCCATCGATCGTTACAAGACCGCTCAGTATCACCATTCCGTGTTCTGGCGGCTTTCTGTAAAGCTTCAGCCTGTTAAGAATCGCCTCAAGCCCAGTGATGACATTCGTCCTTGTCTGCTTCGACTTTATGTTCGACGCCTGACTCAGCTCCTCCCTCAGCTGGTTGGCTATGTCGGCGATGTTCCTGTCTGGAGGTATGTAAAGGGTTATGAGCTCTGTCCCCTTCCCGCGATAGCTGTCAAGCTCCTCGAGTTTTCTCCTGAACTCGTACATCAGCTTCTTTGACATACCCTCCTCCTCTGCCACTCTCTTATAGCCCTGAGTAGATCTATCTTTCTGAATTCGGGCCAGTAGACATCGCAGAAATAGGCAACGCTGTTCGCAGTCTGCCAGGGCAGAAAATTAGATAACCTTTGCTCTCCTCCGCTTCTTATGACTATGTCGACCTTTGCGTAGAGTTCGTGGCTGTTGTATAGACTCTCGTTCACGACACTCTCGTCGATTTCCTCAACCATCAGCTCTCCCCTTTTAACCCTCTCGATGATCTTTTTCGTTGCATCTATTAACTCTTGCCTTCCCCCGTAGGCAACGGCAATGTTCAGAAAGCACTTATCGTGCCCTTCAGTGGCTTTTTCGACCTCTTCAACCAGATTCTGGATGTTAACTGGCAAAAGATCCCTTTTTCCAACGATCTTAACCCTTACTCGCCTTTCATAGGTTTTTCTGTCGCTGAGCAGCCTTTTCAGTTCTCTCTCGAAGATCTGGAAAATATTTCTCTTCTCAATCTCGCTTCTTCCAAAATTTTCCGTTGAGAACGCATAAAGGGTCAGCATTTTCACTCCAAGCTCCCAGCACCACTCCAAAACCTCCTCTGCCTTCTTCGAACCAAACTCGTGACCCATTAGCTCAACCATGCCCTTCTTCCTTGCAAATCTTCTGTTGCCATCCATTATAATCGCTATGTGGTTCGGAATCTCTCCTTTTAACACTGTCCCGAGCAGTCTCCTCTCGTAGATCTTATAGATTGGCTTCAACAATCTCCCTCACCAGCTCCACATACTCCTTCTTCAGATAGTATTTCCTTTTGTCTCCTCCCTCGCTCTTTATTATACCCAGACGTGAGCCGATGATTCCGATCATCGCAGATACGCCCTTCTGATTCACATCGTAGCCCTTGCTCTTCAGCAGATCGTGTATTTCGGATGAGCTGTATTTTCCACCCTGGAGGAATATAAGGAGTAGCTCCCTTCTCAATCCCGTCCTGTCCCTCGCCAGATAGGCTTTCAACCTTTCCACGACTTCTCTCATATCAAACCCGCTGGACTTCGATCAGGGTCCTCTTCACGGTCGGATATCTTTCCACCAGGTAAATTTCACAGCCCGCAGATATTAAAGCTTCCTTAATTTTCTCATTATCCGCAAGTTCAAAGGACGTCTCTAAGCAGTCTTCGAAGGCCGCGAAATCAAAATTGAACTCTTTAAGAATCCTCCTTGCTCCCTCCAAATTCCCCTCAATTCTGCAGCATAGAAGAGTTCCATCCCTCGTTACGCGGTAGAAGTCCGGATGGTTCATGCCCATCCTAAGGAGTCTTCTCCGTAATTGCGCTGAATCCTTGAATCTCGCCGTGCAGTAGTGGAATTTGCTTGCTTGTTCGAACATTTTCACAACCTCAGGACACTCTACGTAGTAATCCCTTATCTCGTAACCTCTTTCCTCGAGGTTTCTCCAGTTTGTCTCACTCGCCTCAAGCTGGTTCAGATTTAAAAATGCGTCATTTCTGTTTGCGATCTCGACTATCCTCGGCTCAAACCTTATCGCTGGTATTTCGAAGCCCGCATCGATTCCGAGCTTCTTTGCAGCCTTTATAGACTCCTCGTATATTTCTGGATTCCGTAGCTCCGTTGGATGAAAACGGATCTCATCGACTTTCAGCTTTCTGAGCACTTTTTCTCCTGCTGGAATCGATGTGTAAATGTGAATGTGTAGCCCAAGCTTTCTTGAAAGCCTGACGAATTCTCGGACTCTTTCGAGCCTTAGCAGTGGTTCTCCCCCTGTGATCGCGACGCCTTCGGCACTCATGAGCTCAGCCTCGGCCAAGAAATCCTCCGTACAGTTTACCTCCCTCTCGTTTGCAAATACCACGTCCTTTCCCCTTCTTTCGCCTGATATCGGGCAGTAAAAGCAAGAGTTATTGCAAACACCCGTGATGAACAGCACGAGCTTTGAACCCCTTCTGCAGAGCTTGCAGCCCTCCGGAAGGTAGCTGTAATAGCTTCCAGCTTCAATACGCTTCATGGAACCTCTTCTTCACCCATTCAACTCCGAGGGATTTTATAAAGTATCCAACTCTTGGCCCCTGCTCTTTGCCCACCAAGATCTTGTAAATGGCCTTGAAGGCTCTGTTAGCATCAATCCCCTGCTCTTTTGCTACCTCATAGACGAGAGTGTGGATTTCCTCCGCATTCATGTCCTCTCTGAGCCTCTCAGAATACTTCTCAATGAATCTCCTCTCCTCATCGCTGAGTTCGACCCTATCCGTGTTCAGCTTGAACCTCAGGTTCTCTGGTGCGTACTTCTCCAGCCAGACCCTGCAGTATTTCAGGCGCCTCTCAACGTCATCTGCGACCTCGCTCCTTCCGTATCCATTTCTTTCCAAGATCTCGAGGGTCCTTTCAGGATCCCAGTTGGCTATCTGGCCGACAACGATTAAGTGCCTGAACGGGACTTCCGTGTATCTGACTTCTCCCACGAGGCTGAGCTGAACGCTTCGATCTCTCTCAAAGATCTTTTGCTCGAACTCGTCAATGATTTCCAAAAGTCCGAAGCCGGGATCGAAGTCTATGTGCTTCTCTGGCTTCACCCTTATTATAATGTATCTCACGATCTCTGGCGGAATCGCTTCGATGAACTCTCTAACTGGAATGACGATTCCCTTTGAACTCTTCATTGCCCCCTTTCCCTTCAGGTGTATCCACTCGTAGGGCACTGGATAAGGAGGGGGATAATCGAAAACTTCTCTTGCAAGTCTTTTTCCAGTATCGTAGCTACCCCCTGCGGCAGCGTGATCCTTGCCAAATGGCTCACAGGTTATCTGTAGAATCTTCCACCTTGCCACCCAGTCGAGACGCCAGCTAAGCTTTCCACCTCCCTTGTAGCTCACCTTGCCCGTATTTCCGCACTTGCAGGAGTAGTAAATCCATTGGTCATCGAATCCCGTGACCGCGGTGGTGTTAATCCTCCCGCAGCTTTCACAAAGGGGCATGAATGGATACCAGTCCTCCTCGAGCTCCCTTCCCGTAACCTCACGAATAATCTGCGCTATCTTGTCCTTTTCTTGAAGTGAGAGCTTTATCGCAGACTCGTATAGACCTTGGCGATACATTTCGCTCGCCCTTCTTACCTCAACTGGGATCCCGAGAATGTCCAATGATTCGAGGAAAGGCTGCAGGAAGTGCTCTGAATAACTTTCGTGGCATCCTGTGGGATCTGGAATGTTGCACAATGGCATTCCAACGTATTCGGAGTATTTTTCTGGCAGGAATGGATACCTGCGCCTCAGCGGATCCAAATCGTCTGCGATGTATACCATCTCGGCCTTACCGCCTGCATCGATCAGTGCCCTCCTGACAGCGTCAGCTGTCACCATCTCCCTCAAATTACCCAGATGTATGTGTCCTGAAGGAGAGATTCCAGTCGCTATCCTGTGAAAGCTTGAAATCTCGATCAGTTCTGAAGCGATGACATCGGCCCAGTGCATAAACTTGAGTTGTGAAACTGCTTTTTAAATTTGCTTAAGGGTTATTTGGAGCAAAGACTGATGTTCGAACTCTATTTCCCGACTCACTCGCTGAACTCTTCATGCGTTTTAATCCTCGCGTTCAGGTAAATGAAGGGTGTGTCGAGCACAGCGACAACGAATTTCATCGCGTAGGAGGTTATGAATATCTCAAAGATTCCTTTCCATCCCAAAGCCTCGAGGAACTCTGGATTGAACACGACGAAGAAGAGAAGGGTGAAGGTGACATTGTCGATGAACTGCGAGACCATCGTTGAAGCGTTGTTCCTCAGCCACAGAAATCTACCCTTGGTTTTCCTCTTCCAAAGCTCGAAAGCCCAAATGTCGTGCATCTGCGATACAATGTATGCCGTTAAGCTTGCAACCATCGCAGAGGGCATGAACTGGAAAACCTGGGCCATCGCGGGGCTTACCGAGTCGCTTTCGTGGGGTTCGAACAAGATCGTGAGCTGCATGATCAGAGTTGCAAAGATCATGGCGAAGAACCCGATAAGAACAGCCTTTCTGGCATATCTGACCCCATAGCGCTCCGTGAGGATGTCCGTTGCGAGAAATGTAGAGCCGTAGATGACGTTACCCATTGCAGTGACCAGCCCAAAGACCTCGATTATCTTCGTTACCTGTATGTTCGCAATAATGATCGAGAGAGCCATCCAGACGTAAAGTCCTGCTCTGCCGAAGAACTTGAAAGCTATGGTTATTCCAGAAAAGCATGTGAGCATTAAAATAAATCCCAAAAATTCGTTCAGCATAGCACGAAGACTATGCTGTTTGAAGTCTCTATTCTTTCAGCCTCCACACCTTCAACCGAACGCCCTATTTCGACTTCGAACCACTCTGGTTTCAGCTCTACCTTTTCTCCCCCGATGCTAATAATTACTGGCTCCTTTGTCAATTTCAGCTTTTCGTCATCGCTCAGCCCTTCAACTGCTCTCAATAAGTCTTTCACCCGGTCCTTAAACAGAGGCCCGAGTATCGCGAACTTCGGCTTCAGCCTTCTAACCTCTTCCTTTATTTTCGGGAGATTTTTAGTCACCTCTACCTTGGAATTCGTGGCAAATTCGAGATCCAT
>CAZZIT010000171.1:0-8929 GCA_964654365.1 uncultured archaeon | reverse complement strand
TTAACAATACTTAAATTTTTTGTTTAACTATTCGTATCCAGCCCCAGTCCTGTCGTCAGAGGAGCCGTTATTCCAACCGGAAACTATCATACCTTCTCCAGTCATCCCCCTCCACTCCTCTCGTTGGCAGGCAAGACCTCTACCCGCTCAACAATGTAGAGTTAGTACTGCTTCCCTAAAACGTTACTGGAAATGTCTTCGGGAGTTCTTCTCCTACAAGCTTGGCCATGCTGACGCCAAGATTCTTATCCCTCTATCTCCCATTTCGGCAGGTTTCTGGACTCTCTTAGGACTGAAAAGACCTTAGATAATCGTTTTCAAAAAATGGGCTCGCCCGGATTCGAACCGGGGAACTTCGCCGTGTCAAGGCGACGTCATAACCGCTAGACCACGAGCCCTTAAGAAGCTACGCTTTTTGACTTATGAACTTTGCGGTCTCAATTCTCTTGCCTTTCTCTGGATCGCTTCCCTGAGCTTCTCCGCAATAACCCTTCCATCCATTTTCCCCCTGAACTCGTTCATAACCAGGCCCATAAGTGGTTTGAAGGCATTCTCCCCCTTTTCGGCTATCAGCTCTTTCTTTTCCTCAACTAGCCTTTGAATGAAGCTATCGAGATCATCTCTGTAGCCTATCTGCTTTCTTAATTCTTCCCTGCTCGTCAGGGGGTTTTTCAGAAGAATTCTCAGTGCATTCTCAGCACCTTCCTTTGCGATTTCCCCGTCTCTTATCATCTCTAAGACCATCTTGAAGTGGTCCTCATGTAGCAAGTCCACGTTCAAATTCTCCCTTCTTAGCTCCGTGGGGATCACATGAAGCACTCTTGCAACGATAGTTGGCTGAACCGAAGGTGAGAATTCCTCGAATAGCCTGTAGTATTTAGAATCTGCAATCTCAGTGGCGAGATCCTGCGGAAGGAGCCTTGAGTACCTCCTTGCCCTCTCCTCGATCAGCTCGGGGACTTCGATGTTCAAGAACTCGGAGGAGAGCACTGGTGGCACATCGGTTTCGGGATACATTCTCGCAGAGCCTGGGAGTGGTCTTAAATAAGAGGTTGTTGCATCTTCATTGGCCTTTCTTGTTTCTTCAGGCACTCCCACGAGACAGTAATTCGCCCTCTCAATTATTCTGCGGAGAGCCCTTTCCACCCTCTCGATCTCTCCTGCAGCGATGACAACGGCATCACCTTCGCTGGCTCCGACTGCCCTTCTCAGCATCTCAACCTCTTCAGCCGTTATTCCGTAGGCTGGAAGCTCATCTGTGTGGAATATCCCTCCCAAACCGAAAGTCCTTGCTATGTCTGCAAACTCAGTTCCGAGTCTTCTTCCAGGCTGTATTTCTCTTCCAACTATTCCAGCGAAGTTTTTGAGCAGTATTGCCCTCACATTTTTCCCCTTCAGTATCTTGGACTTCGTGTTTCTGAACACGTCTGTTACGTCGAAAATCTCTCCTAAAACCTTTGCATTTCTTTTTTGCAGCTCAATTCTAATTTTAAGCAGATTTAACTGCCGAAGAACCTCGTATTCAACGACCCTCTCGATCAGGTCCAGCTCCTGAACACCCTTTATCTCAACCCTCGCCCCACCCCTGATGCTTATGTTCACATCCTGTCTAATCGTCCCGATTCCCCTTTTCACTCTTCCTGTGGACCTCAGGATCATTCCAATCTTTTTAGCAGTTTCCTTGGCGATCTCGGGCGTCTTTATGTCAGCCTTGGTGCCTATTTCGATCAGGGGAATTCCCAGTCTGTCTAAGGAATAGACTGTAAATCCCTCTCCCTCTTCAACCTTTCTGCATGCCTCCTCCTCGAGGCAAAGCGTTGCTATTCCAATTTTTTCTCCCCTCACCTCTATTTCACCGTCCACTGCAACAAGAGCGGTTCTCTGAAAGCCAGTGGTGTTGCTTCCGTCTATGACGATCTTTCTCATCACGTGAATCTCGTCAAGAACCGTCATTTTCAGTATTTTGGCAACCTGGATCGCTATTTTCAAAGCTTCCCTGTTCATTTCAGTTGGAGGTTCCTCATCAGCCTCTACGAGGCAGGTTGAGTCATAATACTTGTATAAAAACTTCTTTCTCCTCTCCACCTCCTCCTTAGCAGCTCTGTCTTCTTCACCCATTTCGCTCTTCTTTAGCCTCAAATATCTCCTTATTTCGAGCTTCGGTTCTTCAGAGGATTCTGTTGGACATCTGCAGAACAACTTTTCCCTCGTATCGAGCTGCTGGTGGATCTCGATACCAACCTTCAAACCGTGCCATTTTTCCTCAGACATACTCTCCTGATCCCCTCTTTCAGGTCGACTAAAATGGCTTCAGGAGCCAATAATGGCCTGTAGCCAGCAAGAGCCTTAATCACTTCCATCGCCTGAAGCCCGCAGGTAAGGGTGTAGCTGATCGGGTCTCTCTCTACCTTTGGATACTCCAGCTCCCAGAATTTGACGCCGTCAGGAAGGAATGTCGTAACGATGTCGGGAACAAATGGAATGCCGATCTCTTCTGCCACTCTCGCTATCTCATCAATGTGCTTGTGCGCAATTACCATGTCAGCCCCCCTCATTATCTTTCTCAGTTCTGAGCGATCTTCTGGATAGAGGTACGAAATAACGCAACTCTCATCAGACTTCGGATTGACGACGTCGTACTGATTCGTCTCGAGAGGATCGATGGTGGGGTCCGTTAACGAGTCAAACTGCGATACGAAGTCAGAAACATAGCGGATGCAGCCAATCCCAGAGCGCCAGAGGATTTCAAGCATCATCCTGCTTCCCACAACAACGATGCTGTACTTGCTCAAGTAATCGATCCTCTGCTCATCCATCAGCTTCCGCCAGAAGATATGTTTCATACAACTTCAAATCTCTCCTTGAGGCTTTCGAGAACTTTTGGAAGAGTCGTGTATTCCATTTCCTCTGCAGAGAGCCTGTGAGGCTCAAATGGACCGTGTCTACGCATGTATTCTGCGATTTCGTTTGCCTTCTGCCTTGCGAGGTCGAATGCGGGATCGTCGAACATATCCACAGGGCCGATAAGCTTTCCATTGCAGAGCTGGAATCCTGCGCATATGCATCTCGGTGGACCATCGAAACGTGTGCACTTGGAGTATCTGAACGGAACGGGCATTATCGGGCCATTGTGGCTTCCTCGCATCCAACCGCTAACCAAATGAGGGAATGAGAATGCCTCAAGGACTTCCCCAACCGCAGGCAAGCCGCTCTGAGCTCTTACAATAGCTACGGGGTCATCCTTGCCCACATACTCGCCAGCAACCTGATAAAGCTTCTCTGTGCTCACCACGGCAACTGGCTCATCGGCAGGCAGCTTTCCGGCCTTTGGAAAAACCCTCTTAATAACAAACCTGCTCTTTCCGCCGATCAGAGCTAAAATGCTGTAAAGTTCCTCCGGGCTTCGCATAAAAACTCTTTTGTGCTCTAAGATATCCCAGATCTCGAATACGAAGCCTGAATGCATTGAGGGATCGATCACCAATCCCGCGGTGTTAAAGGGATCTGCAAAGATCCTGAAGATCGGCAGGTTAAATGCTCCTGGCTCCGTTTTGTCCATCATGAAGACGAGAAAAGGCTCTGCCCTTCTTTCCGTGAATTCCATTTCTGCAATTCCGGGCCCAAGACCTCTAATATTTCCGGAGAAAGCATCCTTTAGCAGGTCCTGCCCAGCACCGTAGAGCTTCATCTCCTTTGCCTTTTCTGCGCATTTCGTGAAAACATCCCAGGCAAGTCCGTGTATCTCCTGGCTGTCAACGCCTTTCCTGTGCGTCATCAACAGCTCGAGGTCATCTCCGGCGTTGAAGACACGAAAATCGATTATCTTTCCGTTCTTCACGGCATCTCTAAGGTAATTCTCGGCTATTCCCTTGATCTCATCCGGCACTATAGCATGTCCAGCAACGCTACCAACGTCTGCCTTTATCAAAGAGATGGTAACCTTCATGAGTTGAATTTGGCGTAAATAATTTAAACTTTAAGGTTTTGGTAGGCATAGTGTGATAATATGCTGGAAAGAGTACCCACGGGTATTCCCGGTTTTGATGAGCTCTGCGATGGTGGTCTCTTAAGAGACAGAAGCTACCTGATCTCTGGTCCATCAGGTTCAGGAAAAACCGTTTTTGCGATGCAGTATCTGGTAAACGGCATTGAGCAGTTTAGCGAACCAGGGATCTTCGTAGCAACAGAGGAAAGACCTCAGCACCTCAGAGAGCACTTCATGAGCTTTGGTTGGGACCTCGAAAAGTATGAGGACGAAAACATGCTCGCAATCGTCGATGCAACCTCCACAAAGATCGGACTACCCTCGGATGAGAAATACATCGACGTTCGTCCGTTCGACACGAGGTCGCTCCTCGATCAGATCATCACGATACAGGACGAGATCGGGGCGAAGAGGGCAACAGTGGACTCTACGACCTCTATCGGATTTACTATCGGAGATCCCGCGAAGTTCAGGGTTGAGCTACTCAAGATCTCGACGACGATGGAGATCCTCGGACTCACTTCAATTCTTACTTGCGAAGTTATCGAAAATGGTCCTGACAGGATCAGCAGATTCGGAGTCGAGAACTTCGTTGTTGAAGGCACCATCGTGCTTTACTACACGAGGGTGGAGAACACGAGAATGAGAAGCATCGAGATCTTCAAGATGCGCGGCACAAACCACAGCAAGAAGATCCACCCCTTCGAGATAACGAATAGGGGGATAGTCGTCTATTCAAAGGAGGAAATCCTTTAAAATCTCCTTAGGATATATTTTTTCAGATTTAAAGGATCCGAGAAGTGGAAAAGCATCGAATTTCCGCAGAGTCTTGCCATGAGCGAGCAAAGCTCGAGGAATCTAATCTCATTTCCGAACATGACGATCTGGAGCTTTGCATGAACTTTCCTCAGCTGCCTTGCCTCTCTGAGAGCACAGGCCCATGGAGTTATCCTCGGGTCGTAGCTTGAAGTTGGTTCTCCGTCGCTGATAAGAAATACTATTCCTGTGCCTCTCTTTTCAGAAAGAATTTCACGGGCTGTCTTTAATGCAAGTCCTATGTCAGTTCTGCCTCTCGGCTCGAGGTTGAGTATTTCTTCCCCTCTGACCCTGAAGGTTCTATGATTGAAGGCAACGACCTCGAGCTCGTCATCGCTTCCTTTTCTTTCTATAGCCCTCCTCAAAGCAATTCCTGCCTCGATAGCTCCGACAATTTTTTTACCCCTCATTGAGTCGCTTACGTCTATCAGCATCACGTAAACACATCTTTCAGAATGCTTTGTTTGTCTCGCGACGATCTCTTCAAGTCCAGCTCCACCTTTTATGGCTGATTTCACAAGGCTCTCGCAGAGATCGATGTTGTCAAAGGAGTGGAGAAATGGATCGAATTCCACAATGCTTTCTCCGCTGAAGATCGAAACCCCTTCCTTTTCCGTCAAATGCTCACCCCTGCCCCTCTTCTCGAGTTCTTCGAGAGCAATGGAAAGAATTTTCTCACCGATTATTTTCTCGGCAATGGCCCTATACCTCACGATTCTTCTGTGAAATCTTCCCTCGACGCACTCAATGTATCCGGACTTTTTGAGTTCTTCCACTACCTCATCAAAGAAGTTCTCGACAAGTTTATTTGCGCTCAGTTCCTCTCTCTTGAGTTTTCCATTTTCGATCATTTCTTTTAGCTCTTCCCAAGCCATTTTTTTCGCCATCTGATATCTTTCCAGCTGTTCGGTCCAGTATCCATCGAAAAATCCGAGATCTCTGGCGAATTCTCTGAAAAACGGATTTCCATCCATTTTTTTCATTTCATCCCTCAAATACTTTCTTATCAGTTCTGTCGGGTCAAAATTACCCCGCTCCCGGTAGTACGGGTTGAAGAGGGCGTAAAGAAGGTCGTCGAGCAGTTCGCTTAACTGAAAACCTTTTCTGCATGCCTTACATTCAGGTTTGTCGATCATAAGCCTTGTATACGTAAATTCCGTCTCCACTTCTCTCAATCAATCCCGAACACCTTGCTATCGCCTCGAGAGTTATCTCAACTGCAGATTTGAGTTCCTCTTTCCCTCTACAAAGCGAGGATGCGAAGCCCCTGAGAGTCCCATCTGCGCTGTAGGCATTCACAACCTTCCGTTCTGCTATCTCTTCAATTATCTCTCCGAACAAGTTCCTCGGAATTGCGGAGTAAATAGAGCTGCAAACGCTGTCGATTGAATCGCTTATAACTCCTTCTACGATCTCGTCCTTCGATACCTCGTTTTCGTAGTCGACTTCGAACCTGCTCCGTAGGGCAAGCTTAACGAGCTCGAAATTTTCTCCGTAGTCAGAGATCATCACGGCTTCATGCCTCCTTCTAATCGCTGAAGCCCTCACGTGGTCAAAGAGCTTGATCGTAGCCCTGCAGCTCGGTTCAACTTCAATTCTGTTTGCATACCTACAACTCCTGCTCCTCATGCATCTCACAGCGTTGGCGAGTATTCTGAGGTGCCAATCGGGAATTATGGGGCCATTTTTCAGCGCCATGTTCCTCAGGCCAATCTCGATCTCTTCCTCCACCGTTTCAGGTGGCCCGATATCGATCTGCTCCATTCTGTCGAGCAACGGCTCCTTTATGTCAGAGACACCTTTGTAGTTGGCTGGATTCGTTGAGGCTATCACGAGTGTATCTATCCTCATCGGCACTATGTCTCCCTCGGGCGTAGTGATCTGCCTTTCCTCGAAAAGCTCGTGAAGAAGTGTTTGAAGGGCTGAAGGAATCGAACCAAGCTCGTCAAAGTATGCTATGCCCCTGTGAGCCTTTAAAACCCTGCCGGGTGTGAAGACCTCGGGATGGTCGAGATCGTAGCCTTCCCTGATCTTCTGAATGCTTATTCCCCCAATTAGCTGTCTCGTAGTCATCATTGGGTCTCCCGGAATTCTGATCCACTTCCTCGGAATGAAAATCAGCTCTATCTTTTCTTCCTCAAGCACCTTTTTCTTGCATGAAAAGCAAACAGGCTGCGTTGGATCGTCGTGTATCTTGCAACCCCTTATCGCAAGGATCTTTTCAGGTAGAAGCTTAGAAATGCTCTTTGAAAAAGTAGTCTTACCGTAGCCCTTTTTTCCCTTGAAGAGTATGTTTGAACCGCTCAGGAGGGCTGTTTTTACCATCTCCTTCTCTATTACCTTGCCAACTATTTCGCCAAAGGGATCTATTCCCTTAGCCTCAATTCGCAGCAGATTTTCTTTTATGTAATCAGAGATGCTTTTTGAGTGATAGTGAGCCAGATCCTCGCTCCATATATCGACTTCCTCACCGTTAAGGATGAACTTGGGAGCATTACTCGGCTTTAACTTCACATCCTCGAATATGTACTCGTATTCCATACACAGAGTTTTCCTCAATGATATTTTATCATTTTGGTTGCAAAATTTTATAAAAATTTTTAATTTAATCTTTTCTCTCCGCGAGGGAGACGAATACCGCAGTTAGGAAGCTCGCCAAAAAGCCTGGAAAGGCTGCGTAGAATGGAATATCGAACATGGGAATCGTTTTTCCGTAGAAAGCAAAGCATACAATCGTGACGACGAATCCGACGATCATGCAGAGTCGAGCTGCATTTTTTGTCATCCTGCTCCAGTAGAGTCCGAGAATGATCGGGAAGAAGAAGCAGTTTGCCATCAAGCCGAGTCCTGACCATATGATCCAGGCAAGCATTTGTTGCGGAGTTAGGGCAAGGATCAGGGAGGAAAAGCCTATGATCGCAACGAGTGAAGCGTTTAAGACCCTCATTTTTTTCTCACCGATCTCTCTGCCAAGAGCGTTCTTCAGGATGTCGTAGCTTATGTTGTTCGTAGCTGTAAGAATCAGGCGATCGGTTGTTGACATCACTCCAGCGAGGATCGTGGGAAGCAGCAGCAGGAAGAGCCACTCTGGAAGGAATTTCTGTGCGGCTGCAGGATAGGCCATATCAGACCATGTAACCTTTGTAACCCCGAGGTCCAGTTCTGGTATATTCAGAGTTCCCTGAGCCCAGGCTACTCTTGCGGCCATTCCAGCTAAGGCCGTCATGAGGATTATCGAAACACCCAAGATGTACATGACAAGCGGGCTCCACCTTATGTAGCTCCTGTCTCTGAAGGTGAGCATGTTGTTCACGATGTGCGGAGCCACCATGAGGCCAAGAGGGAGGGTGATGAAGAAGAGCGTTATGTTATAGACCCAGCCAGCAAGTGGAACGTTTGCAGGAGCGAAGGGCTTCGACAGGTATTCTGCGAACATGTAATTTGGCGCAACACCCCTCGTCTCGTTCTGAAGCTGAGGCATGTTCGATAAGGCCAGATTCATCTGCTCAAAGCCTCCAACTCCCATTATTATGAAGGGGACTGTGAGGAAAATGCCCAGCATCATCAGCAGACTCTGCAAAAAAGTGGTCCATGCTGTTGAGAACATTCCCCCGCTCATTACATATGAAACCACGATGATAGCTGCAATCGTTGCCCCAAGCCAGTAGGGGATGCCGAGGATTATGTGGCTCGCAACCCCTATTGCGGTATACTGGCCAATCAGGTAGATGAAGCACGTGATCGCAGAGATCACCGCTGCAAGGCCTCGCATAAACTTCGGATCGTTGTAGCGGAATGCCAAGTAATCCTGGATGGTCAGAATCCCGTTTGCCCTTACTTTGTAAAGCCTGCTGCCGATGATTATGGTGCCAAAGGCAATCGCGAAAGCTGGTCCTATTATGCGTTCCCACATGTTTGCCCAACCTGTCGTGAAACCCAACCCGGCAACGCCAATGAGGGTCATACCGCTGAAAACGCTTCCGATCATTAGCAAAGAATAAGTCCAGAAGCCAAGCTGACCGCTCGCGGCAACGAAGTCTGCAACTGTTTTCGTCCTCTTAGCTCCATAGTAGCCAATTACAGCGATGGCTATCAGATAGGCCAGAAAGACGATCCAGGCGAGCATTC
>CAZZIT010000170.1:0-2014 GCA_964654365.1 uncultured archaeon | reverse complement strand
AAAGCTCTTCCTCCGTTCCGCTTCTCGTTGCCTTGAAGTAGGGATAATCGGTGACAACTGCGTCAAAAGTTCCGTCTTTGAATGGCATCTCCCTCGCATCCCCCTGTAAAACTTCTCCTTCGAGATTGAAGAACTCAAGATTTCTCCTGCAGCCCTCCACTATGTCCCTGTAGTAGTCCATCCCGCAGATTTCAAGTCTCATGAAACCTGCTTCGACCAGGAATGAGCCGGTTCCGCACATCGGATCCAGCAGAAACCCACTCCTAAGCGAGGCAAGATTCACGATCGCCCTTGATAGCTTGGGCAGCATGACGACAGGCATGAAGAACGGCCTTTTGTTCGGAAGCCTGTCTCGAAACTGCTTTTTTTCCTGCCTGAACTTCAGCAGTCCAATGTAGCACGTTTTTTTCGTTATGTAAACCCTCAGAATATTTTCTGGCTTTGTTAGGTCGATCTTCATCCCCTTTTTCCATAGGACTGCTCCAAGCTTTTTTTCCAGCTCAGAATTGATTTTTAGCCCTATACCACTTACTCGAACGCAGCAGGATCCAGTTAAGGATATCTTCTCGAATTCCGCTTTTAGCTCATCGCATCGGCAGCAGGAAAGGAATTCGCTTGCCTCATGACTGAGTGCAAGACGGTGGAAAAAATCTTCGCCGCGAAAATCCAGCAAAAGAATACGGTCATCGGTTTCGCAGCCCATTACTTCTCCAAAGGCTTTGGCGAGACTCAGGACTTCTGCCTTTGCCAGTTCAACGTTTTCTCCCGAAAGCAGAAAGATCAGCTTCATTTCTTCTTTTTTCTTTCCCTCATCTCCAGAATCTTGCTCGCAATTTCGATCATGAGCTTGTTCTTGTTTCCGTCGATCTCAACAACAACCCTACCTCCTTCCTCCCACCAGTTTCTCGGATACTTTTTGTTCTCAGCCTCGAATTTCAGCCCGAGCTCCTTGCAGGCCTGAACAACTTCCTGAAGCCTCACATTTGGCACGGCAAACCTTTTTGCTATCTTTCTCCCTTCTGCCCTCGTCTTCTTTGCATCCAAATTGGCAACCCAGATCACGCACTTCATAACTAACCTCTGTTCCTGAACGTGATCTCAACTAAGGGGTGCGGGACGTCTTCAATGATTTCCACGTCCATGAGCGAGTTCAAACCTTTTTTTCTGGCCATTTTCTCCACTCCTAGCTCAACATCTCCATTTACCTCGATTATGTATGCATCGAGCTTTTCTATTCCGAGCTTCATCGCTGCGACTGCCCTGTGGTGTCCGTCCATCAGAAAATACCGGGAATCTTTTTTTATGACGATTATGGGCTCCGCAAGTCCACGATTGATCTCGTGAATTCTCCCCTTGAGCTCATCGGCATAGATCTTGCTCTGCGTAGGTATAAGCCTGAAGACCTCGACCTTTCCCGTATAAACCTGCGTCTTTATTCCGTGAACCTTTTCTATTGTAGCTCTCAGCTTCTCCACCTTATCAGGATCGGCCCTTTCGATCTGGCTCCTAATGACGTCGGCGTTGGAAATTATCCCGACGAGCCTGTCGGATTCATCAACAACTGGAAGCTTTGAGTGGCCAGTGCGGAACATCACCCTCGCAGCGTCGCGGAGATCCATGAATTCTCTCGCAACGTAAAGCTGCTTGGACATCACTTCTCTTATTTTAACCCCGGGTTCAACACCGAGCAGATCGACCGCAGATACATAGCCTATAACCTTCATGCTCTCATCGACGACAGGAAAGCTGTCGTGTCCCGTATTCTTGATTAGCTCTATGGCATCAGCAACCGTGTTGTCGGGCCTTAAAGTGTAAACGTTCCTTGTCATGTAATCTGATACCTTCAGCTTCACAGCATCCATTGTCATAGCCTCTCTAGATACTCTACGGCGCTCTTAAATATATAATATCCGTCCCCGAACCCACCGCTCCTGTGATCGTAGAAAACCCTTTCTGGATGCGGCATAAGCCCGAAGACTGTATGCGTGGCATTGCAGATACCAGCAATGTTGTA
>CAZZIT010000169.1:0-2458 GCA_964654365.1 uncultured archaeon | reverse complement strand
AGTTCTTTCAGAAAATGCTGAAGAAGAGGAAAGGATGAAGCTTTATAGAAAAGTTAGGGAGCACTTTGGCCTGCATCCCTTTGAAATCCATGTCTTAACCTCTGAAGAGTGGGAGGGATGGTATAGAAGGTTTGTGAAAAGATTTGTGGAGGTTTAATTCTTGTTTAGGGGTAAAATCTATAAAAAGCTGGAGCATTCTGTTTTGAGAAAATGGGGCAAAAAGAGATCGCCATAATCGGGCCATCAAAGAGATTTCTCTCTGGCGTTAGCTACTATACAATCCGCTTGTCAAACGCTCTCTCTGAGTTTGCTGAAGTGAAAGCAATTCTCTTCCGCAAAATGCTCCCGAAGAGGCTTTTTCCGGGCTGGAAAAGGGTTGGAGAAGATTTGACCAAGCTGGAATTCAATGAGAATGTGAAGGTTTACGAGATTCTTGACTGGTATAATCCAATGACTTGGTTTAAGGCTTACGGAATTGCAAGAAAATGTGATGCCATCATTTTCGAATGGTGGACATCAAGCGTGGCTCACATGTATCTAGCAATAGGCCTTTTGAACAGAAAAAGGATTCCGATAATCTTGGAGTTTCACGAAGTCGTCGATCCGCTCGAAAACGCAATACTGCCTATAAGGATCTACTCAAGGATTATGGGGAAGCTGATAAGAAGCCTTGCATCGCATTACGTCGTTCATTCAAAAGCCGACTTGGATCTGATAACCAGCATTTACGGAATACCGAAGGAAAGGGTTTCTCTCATACCCCATGGCATATACGATCATTACGAAAGGATCGAGAATGCGAAAGAGATCCTTGGAATAAAAGAAAATTTCGTAATTTTATTTTTTGGCCTAATTCGTCCATACAAAGGGCTGAGGTATTTAATAGAAGCTTTTGAAGCTTTGCCTGAAGAGATTGCGGAGAATTCAAGGCTGCTAATAGTCGGCGAGGCTTGGGAAGACAAAGATTCGCTGAAGCTTGCGATGAATTCAAAGAGGAAGGAAAAGATAACGATCGTAAACAGATACGTCGCAGACAGCGAAGTTTCGCTTTACTTCTCTGCAAGCGATGTCCTTGTTTTACCATACACAAGGGCTTCGCAGAGCGGAGTTGCGCACATTGGAATGCATTTCGGTATGCCAATAATTTCAACGGAGGTTGGCGGGTTGAAGGAATCTCTCTCAGAATACTCAGGAGCCATTTTCGTTGAAGCAAACGCAAAGAGCATAGCCGAAGCACTTATGAAAGTATATGGCGGAAGAAGGAAATTCGAAGCTCCAGAAAGACTTAGATGGAAGAATATAGCTAAGGAGTGGATTGAGGTGCTCGAAGCATAGTTTGCTAAAAAGAAGAAAGCATAAAAATCTTGGTTTTAGATGCTGCGAGCGATGAGGATCTGCATTCTGATCCATGGCTGCGATTCCTTTTACTCGGGTTCGATTTCACGGCTCATCGAGAGGCTGAAAGACCTTGGAGAGTTAAAGCTATTCGTCACAGGAACCATGGCCAGAACAGCCTCGCTCGACACGGATTTTCCCGTCGAAATCTGGCATGGAAGACCGTCGGATCTTTTAAAGCAGGCAGAAAATGATTTCGATGTTTTTTTGATTGCAAGCCATTCGAAGAGCCCGGAAAGTGGATATTCCTTCGGAGAAATCGTTTTCAGAAGGAGTGGATTGAAAAAGCCTTTTTTGCAGTTCGAGCTTTCAAATGAGACAGCGATTCTTTGGAACTGCGACTCGCATCCGATTGCAGATATGCTTGGCTTCAGAACTGTGCATTTAGAGAGCAGGGAATTGATGTGGGAGGAAGGAGGAAGAGAATTTCGAAAGGTCTCTGCCGTGGAAGCTGGAGAGCTTCTGCTGATCGAGGAAATCGTGGTTGGCAGGGCTAAGGGTCACGAAGTTATCATCGTTGCTGAGAACGGTGAAGTTGTGGATCTGATCGGAGTTGAAGTGAAGAGGCACGGTTTGGAGAAGCTCAAAAGGAAAAATCCGCGGATCGAGCTTGAAAAAGTAAAAATATGCACGCTGAAGGGATTTAAGGCTTTGGAAGGTAAAATCAGGTATAGAAGAGGCTTTGGAATCGCATTTGTCGATCATAGCGCGGATAAAATCTATGATTTTGCTGGAAAATGCAGTGCTGCGGTATGCGTTGGGGACGACACAACCGCAATAGCCGCCGAAATCCTTTTCAGATTCAATACCCCAGTTTTGGGAATAGTTGACGGAGACAGAGACTTCGTTTTGAGTCCAGCCAACATCCATCCTGAGTCCGAAGTCTTCATCACGAAGCACGATGATGTCGCTGGGGAGATGATATTCAGGGAAATCTTCAGAGGCAAGAAGTTGCTGCCGGAAGACTTCATGGAGGTTAAGAGAAAAATCGAGGAAATTCTGCAGTCAAAGTCCCTTCTTGTAGCAAGGAAATCGCTCGCGGATTACATCTCATGAAATCCTT
>CAZZIT010000168.1:0-5641 GCA_964654365.1 uncultured archaeon | reverse complement strand
CTAAAGAAAAGGGAAATAGACATCTGGAAGCTTGAGGACAGGGAGCTTGCATCTGCAATCAGGAAGAAAGTTGGGATAATGCTCCAGAGAACATTCGCCCTCTTCAGCGAAAAGTCGGCTCTTGAGAACGTGATGGAAGCGATAATCAGCTCAGAAACCGAGAGCAGGATTTCCGTTGGAACCACAACGAGAAGGGACTTGCTCGAGAGGGCGGAGTACTCCAACAACGTTGCGAACAGGGCAATGGAACTGCTTAAGGCCGTGAATCTGGGACATCGGATTCTAACAATAGCAAGAGACCTTAGCGGTGGGGAAAAGCAGAGAGTTATTCTTGCAAGGCAAATAGCGATAGATCCCGTTCTTCTTCTTGCAGACGAGCCCACGGGCACCTTGGATCCAGAAAACACCAGAATAATACTGAATGCGCTGAGAAAGTATATAAAGAGTGCTGGAAAAACGATGATACTTACTTCTCACATTCCCGAAGTTGTCAAGGAGCTTTCAGACAGGGTTCTATGGTTGCATAATGGTGAAATTCTGGCTGAAGGCAGTCCTGAAGAGTTAATACGGAAATTCTTAGCTCAGATCAGTGAGGAGGGGCTCAGGGCCGAATTCAGATTTGAGAGGGAGATTCTCAAGCTGAAGGATGTTAAGAAATACTACTATTCCGTGAGCAGAGGCGTGGTTAAAGCGGTCGACGGCGTATCCTTCGAAGTTAAGGAGGGCGAGATCTTCGGAATCCTCGGGCCAAGCGGTTCTGGGAAGACAACTCTATCTAGGATAATTGCCGGAATAACCGAAGTCACTGGCGGAGAAGTCCATGTGCGCATTGGTGACGAGTGGATAGACATGAGAACCCCCGGAATTAGTGGCAGAGGCAGGGCCATGCCTTACATTGGCATTTTACACCAGGAATACAGCCTCTATCCACACAGAACCGTGCTCGACAACCTTACGGACTGCATAAGCCTCGATCTGCCGTCGGAATTCGCAAGGATTAGGGCAGTGGACATACTCGCGGGTATAGGCTTCAGCGAGGCTGAGGCGGAGGCAATACTGACGAAATACCCCGATGAACTCAGCGAGGGCCAGAGGCACAGGGTGGCCTTAGCACAGGTCATGATCAGGGAGCCGAGAATACTGATACTTGACGAGCCTTCGGGCACAATGGATCCTTTAACGAAGATAGAAGTTGCGAGAACCCTTAAAAGAGTCAGGGAAGAGTTCAGAACAACTATACTGATAATATCCCACGACATGCAGTTCACAAAGCTCACGTGCGACAGGGTTGCTCTGATGCTTCAGGGGAGACTCGAAGGCATTGGAACACCCGAAGAGATTATAAAGAGGCTCCAGGAACTGGAACTGAGAATAGCCTGCTCCGTTGAGGTCGCAGCCACGACGGAGGAAGAGGGGATGATAGAGAAAATTGATAAGGGAGGAAGTTGCGGCGCTTAAGCCCTTGAAAATCCCTTTTTTGCGGCGATTCTTATCGAATCCAGAAGGTCATTCTTGGGAATTATCGTAACAATTGGAACGCTCAGTATCTTTTCAAGCACGGGGCTAAGAATTGGGGCACAAACAATAGTCCTTGCGCCATCTCTTTCTGCCCTGACTGCAGAAACGATCGCTTCATCAAAGGAGTTGGCGGGATACTCCCTAACCTTGACCTTCTTACCCTCTATCTCTACCTCGTAGCTCGTAAGCTGATTGAGCGCAGATCTTGAGGCAATGACAGCAACGAATTCATCGGAGCTCTTTGAAAGTCGGACTATCGTTTCGGCGATCCTTCTAAGAGTACTCAAATTTGGCTCTCTTTCTCCAGAAAGAAGTTTGTAAATAGTGCTTTGCGGAATTCCTGCTTCCTTAGCGAACTCCTTAATGCTCATCCTCAACCTTTTCCTTACAATGTTTTCCAACTCCTCACCAAAATTCCCATTCAGGATGAGGGAGGAGATCATGCTGTTCACATCCACGCATACACTGAGGCAACAAGCTAATAAATTTTTGCCTTTTTAGGAACTAACAAACGAAGTAGACCCACCATTCCCTTCTTGGACTGATCTCAAAATTACCCAATTCAACCCTAAAGTCGCATCCCAGCTTGAATTTTCCTTTTTTGAGTTTCAGAGCCGTTTCAACTTCCTTGGGAGAATTTTCGACGAAGACGATTTTGTTTACAACGTCAAAGAATATTCTCCCACTATAAAAATCTATAACGGCGTTTCTAATTGCATAAGTATTCAATATTTCGCAACCCTCCCTCCAATATCCTCCTGCAAAAATTTTCCTTCCGTTTGTCTCCCCAATCTCTATAGGCATCCTCAATACCTCCCTGTATATCTTAGGCGGATTTCTGTCCTCTATCATCACCGCATCCCCGGTTAAGACGTTATTTCTCTCAGAATTCGTAACCAAGAGTTCTCCGTAGTCCCTCCTCGTTCTTGTAATCGGCAACATGTCCTCCCTTATAACAGGAATACTGAGTGGCATCACGAACATGTCATCAGAGATGCAGAAGCTACACGCAACTGGCCCTGCCTCGCTTAAAACATACAGATTGCATTTTTTCTTCACAAAGCTATTTATCAGCCTCCATCTGTTCTCCGTCAATGAAGAGAAGCTGAAAATGAAGGTTGCACTTCTGAGTTTTTCCCATAAAAGTCTGTGAATTTCCTTAACAGCCCTCTCAAACGGCTTTCTTAATATCCTCCTGAAATCTTCGCTGATTTCCCTCTCATCGAGGAATTTCAAATCCTCCTTTATACCCCTCGAAAGAAGGTTTATGTCAGCCCATCGCGAAATGGTTGAAGCAGGGGCGGAAACGACTTCTACTTTGTCCATCCCCAGTATTTCTGAGAGTACGTCCAGCCTCCTCGAATTTGGATAAGTCGAAATCAGATAGTCCGCATCGAACATGGAAACCACAAGTCTCTGAGAAAATTCCGATGAGAGAAGAACAACGTTTCCATTCTCATCTATTCCGTCTTCTCTGTTCTTCCTTTCCTGAACAAAAATTACAACTTTACCTCTCCTTTCAAGACCTGCAGAGTTGAATATGGCGTACATGCCTGGCATCCAATTATTAGTCAACATTTCCTCGCTCAGCAAGTAATACTTGGGCTTTCCTGACGTGCCCGAGGTGTGCAGTATTATGCTGTTTCTGAAATTTTCTGGAGAAATTGAGAAGCTTCTCGGTTCCGTTATGGAATTTTCAATCTCCTCGAAACTTTTTCCAGTATTTCTTTCCGCATAATCTTCAAATTCCTCAGCGGTAAATTCTAACCATTTTCTCCAGTCCGGTTTTCTGAACTCCTTCTTTCCAAGCTTATCCAATTTTTCTTGCACAGCTTTGTCAAAGTCCCTCATCTAATGGGTCATTACAATCTTAGCCGGTATTAGACTTTTCTCACTCCGGACAAATATTGGGGAGAACCGCTCCCCTTTTGAAGGAACCATTATTATAGGCAGGCGCTTATTAATCCAAATGTCTAAAAATATTGGTAATAATAGGAAAATCAAAATTTAAAATTTTCCCATTTAGGGTATCTGTAAGGCAAAAATGGAAAAAGTTATAACGTTTACCTCAAACTGTTCCTTTGGGTGAGAGTATGAGAAGGCGAACCTATTTGCTGCTCGCGGTTTCTGCGTTGCTGGCAGCGTTTGCCTTCTGCGTTTCGCAGGAGAAGCCATCAGAACCGCAGCTAAAGGAAATAAAGGTTAGTTACCAGCCAAGCTGGCACCACACGGCACTTTTCGTGATAATAGAGAAGGGATGGGATGAGAAGGTTCTCGGAGCGAAAATTTCTGCAACCCCGTTCCCATCGGGGCCACCGCAGATGGAGGCTTTCGCTGCTAAAGAACACCAGATAGCTTATGTTGGCGCAGCTCCGCCGCTTTCTTTGCTTTCAAAGGGTTTTGATGCAAAGATAGTTGCTGTAGCAAACACTGAGGGTTCTTCATTGGTTGCGGCTCCCGGCGTTGAATACACGGGTCCCAAGTCTCTTGAGGGTAAGAAAGTGATGACGTTCCCGCCTGGCTCAATACAGCACACAGTTTTAATGGATTGGCTTAAGGATAGTGGAGTCGATATCTCAAAAGTTGAAATTAAATCTGGAGGACCTGAAGAGATCAGGGAAGCCTTAAGGGCTAAGGCTATTGACTTTGGCTTCCTTCCCGATCCGGGTCCATACGTTGCCGAGCTCGAAGGCTACGGCAAGATCGTTCTGAGCTCCCCAGAGATCTTTCCGAACCATCCGTGCTGCGTGGTCTTAATGCGTGGAGATTTCATGAGGGAACATAGGGAACTCGCAGTGAAATTCCTTGCACTGCACATAATTGCGAGTGAGTACGCAAAGGATCCAAGGAACAAGGAAGAAATAAAGGCAATCCTTATAAAGTGGCTGAAGGTAGGGGAAAACGTTGCAAACATGTTCCCGGGAAGTACGAATCTTCAGACGGATCCGAGAAGTGAAAAGTGGTTGAAAGGGCTTGACATGCTCTGCGAGGCACAATACCAGCTGAAGATTACAAAAGATGCCTCAGGAAATCCTGTAAGGATTGGCCCCTCTGAAGTTGTGGATTCCGGCCTCTACCAGGATGCATTGAAATTGGTGTCCAAGATAAAAGAAGAGCTGGGACTGAAATGAGGATCGAAAGAGTAAAGGATTTTTTTATTTTCATTGCCTCAATCGGGATTTTTTTGGCCATATGGGAAGCATACTACTGGATACTGATTAAAAATTCCTTCGTACTGGCTCCGCCCTCAAAGGTCCTGGTAACGTTCACTCAGCTGCTTATCGGAGATCCAAGATTCTCCGAAACAGGCTTCAACATGCCCTTGGATATGATTTATAGCATGTACCACTATCTCTACGGCTTTACCTTCGCAATAATTGTCGGTTTCTCCTTGGGGCTAATTGGGGGATGGTCTAAAAAGGTTGAGAAGTTTCTCTATCCGATCATAGAGCTCATCCGCCCGATTCCACCAATTGCATGGATTCCAATAGCAATCCTCATGCTGAAGCTCACGCATACTGCGGCCGCATTCATTATATTCATAGGAGCGGTATTCCCGATCCTACTTAACACTATGTACGGTGTCTCGTCGGTTGAGAAAAAATACGTCGAGGCCGCGATGACACTCGGTGCGACGAGGACGTCCACCATGCTGAGGAAGGTAATAATTCCTGCTTCTATGCCCGCATTCTTCAACGGCCTGAGAGTTGGCTCGGGAGTTGCGTGGATGTGCGTGGTTGCTGCAGAACTTTTTGGAGTATCTCAATATGGTCTGGGATACAAGATACAGCTTGCAAGGCTTTATCATTCCCCGGATGTTGTTATCTCTTACATGCTTGCGATAGGTATTATTGGACTTGTGCTTGACAGACTTTACAGGGCAACGGAAGCCCGTTTGTTGAGATGGCGGAGGGGATTCGTGGTTGACTGAAATTCTACAGATCAAAAACGTTCGGAAGTGGTTCGACGGCGGTGAAAGAAAGCTTCTGGTAATCGATGGTGTCAGCCTCAACGTTATGGAGGGGGAGTTCGTAAGCATCCTCGGGCCCAGTGGTTGCGGAAAAACGACTCTGCTCAGAATAATTGCAGGATTAGAAAGGCAAGACGAGGGAGAAGTTCTTCT
>CAZZIT010000167.1:0-5818 GCA_964654365.1 uncultured archaeon | reverse complement strand
CCAGATCTTCTTTTCAAGCCATTCCTGAAGGGGCATGTCATCTGCGTAGCCCCTGAAAAGAGTCATCGCAGCATGCGTGTGCGAGTTGAAAAGTCCCGGAATGACCGCAAGTCCTTTTCCGTCGATCACGTAATCGCTTTTATCCTTAAACTCCCCTATAGCCGATATCCTGTTTTCCTCCACAAGAACATTTGCTTGGACAAGCTTTCCATCGCGCAATACTCTTGCGTTCTCGATCAAAATCATGATTCGAGATAGAATGCAGGTTTAAATATTTGTTCTTCGGCGAAAAATTTAATTGGGTTGGAAAAATTAATTAGGCTAAGGTCAAGGAAGGCTATGCTGATCCCTTCGGAGCACGAAGGTGTAAAGGTTATCAAATGCGGTCACGAAATCGGCGGAAAGGTGCTTTACTGGGTCCATTTTTATGTCTATAAGGACATTCTCTTCGATTCTGGCTGTCCTCATACCACGGCGGAGGTCCTTGAAGCCTTCAGGGACAAAAAGGCTGCCTTGATCACGCACTACCACGAAGACCACAGCGGAGGAGCTATAGAGCTGCAAAAAGTTATGAGAATTTTTGCTCCGCCGAAATCGCTTGAAATTCTCAGAAATCCGCCGGAGGTTCCGGAATACAGAAAGGTGGTCTGGGGACAGCCACTGCCCGTAATCGCCGAGCCATTCCAGGACAGAATTTCCGTTGGCGGCGAGGAGATAGAGTTGATCGAGACACCCGGCCACAGTTTCGATCATGTCAGCTTTTTAGTAGATGGAAAGCTTTTTTGCGGCGATCTAGTAATTTCAAGGGGGCAAGTTGTTTGCATGCGCGAGGAAAAATTGCTGGAGACTATAAAGTCGATCGAAAAGGTGCTGAACTTTGATTTCGATTTCGCCTACTCTGGCGTTGGAGTTGCGAGCAGAGATGCGGTTGAGGACTACCTTGCGTACCTCTTGGAGCTTAAAGAGAAGGCGGAGGGGCTCTACGGAGAGGGAAAGAGCATCGAAGAGATCGTTGCTGCGCTATTTCCAAACCCCCCAGACAAGGCGCTGATGATGGAAGCTGTGAGCGAAAAGGAGTGGGCCAGAGAGAACATCGTGAGGTCACTCCTAAACCTTTCGGGAAAAGATTAATTTTTTCCTGCCCGATGCAATCACATGTTTCAGTCTGATCTGCAGCTGATAGTCTTTCACTATGGATTTTTCGGCGAGAGGTTCATAGCGAATCTGATGAACTACTCAAATTCCTGTCCCTCATTTGGAGCATGCGGGATAAATTCCTGCACACTCTGCAAGGAAAAGCTTTACAGCTTCTCCAAGAACATCGTTGCGAGCTTTTCAATGGTCGATCCGAGGACGATGCCGAGCTTCATTGAGAACGCTGAGGACTTTCTACCTAGATTCATTCCGGAGGCAGATATCGCGATCGCAATAAACCTCCATGCAGACGTTCTCTCTGCTCTTCCTGAGAAAATTGCCGGAAAGATTTCTGCCCTCATTGTTCCCGTTGAAGAGCCGAGATGGTGCACTCCGGGATTGGCAAGGCAGTTGAGGGAAAAATGCGAATCTCTTGGTATCGAGTTTTTAGCTCCAAAGCCTTTCTGCGTGATGAGAAAAAGCGGTCAGAGGACGATAGACAGGTTTGTTGAGGAGTTCGGAATCGGGTACCCTGAATTCGAGATCGAAATAGAAGACGGGAGGGGAAAGGTGAGAATTCTCCGCAGCCAGCCCTGCGGCTGCGCATGGTTCATAGGGGTGAAGCTCAGGGGTTTTGATTTCTCAAATTATACAATGCGAGATCTCTGGAATACGGTAAGCGAAGCCCATCACAGCTATCCCTGTACTGCAAGCATGGAAAGGGATGTTGAATGCGGAGAAACTCTCCTTCACGTAGCTGGCTACATTGCAAGGCATGCCGTCGATAAGGCTCTTGGTTATGAGGGTGACGAAGAAATTCCCGAACAGCTTAGAAAGATAGTTCTTTAGCTCTTTATCTCGGTTCAGGAATCAAAAGGCTTTCTCGGAATTCTCCCGAGAAGAAAACGACTAAATCCGCGAGGTAGAGATTTTCCCGTGATATGGGCGACCTTCGATTACGAGGCAAAAAGGATACGAAGAATATACGCTTCCGCAAGGTATCCGTCGAAGCAAAAAGGAAATGTTTTTTACGACTCCGAGATCACGCCCAACCTAAAATTTGCAGAAGAGCTTCCAAAGGAGCTCGAGTGTCTTCATGCGGTTGTGGCATTCAGGCCTTCTCACATCCTTTTATCCCGCGACATCCTCGGCGGAAAACCTCTTTACTTCGATCGTAGCGGCATCTCTTCATTCAGATCCTCTCTAACGAATCCTGAGGAAGTGATGCCAGGAGAAGTCGTCAAACTGAGCTACGAGGGTGAGATCTTGCAGAGGAAAAAGATCGCCTTCGAGGATGTGATGAAGAAGGAGCAGAGAGGCTTGGAGGAGATTGAAGAGGATATAGAGAAAGAACTGAGGAGTTTTAATCCAGAAAATTGCTGTATTGCATTTTCGGGCGGCATAGATTCTGCATTTCTTTCCTCAATTTACGATCTGCCCTTGATTTCCATAACTGCAAGCGACAGCGAGGAGGAATGGATAAGAGATGTGGCAAAAAAGCTTTCGAGGGATATCGAAATACTCAGGATCTCCGAGGAGGAAATCGTTAAGGTTTGTGACGAGGTGTCGAGAGTAATCGAGGATAAAAGCTTTTTACAGCTTTCAATCGCACTTCCCGTGCATTTTGCCATGAAATTCGCAAAAGAGCTTGGATTTGAAAGCATAATATTTGGACAGGGAGCTGATGAGCTCTTTGGTGGATACAAGAGATACGAGAGACTGTCAGGTAATGAGCTTGAAAAAGCGCTTTTCGAGGATTTAAAAAGCATTGGGCCGAAAAATCTCGTGAGAGATACAAAGCTGTCTTATTTCAACGAAATCGAGCTCGTTCTGCCCTATCTCCGATGGGGAGTGGTCAGGAGCTGCCTCAGCATTCCTCCAGCCATGAAGGTCCGGAAATCTGAAGGGGTTGTGGTGAGGAAATACTTTTTAAGGAAGATGGCAGAGAAGTATCTTCCAGAGGAGGTTGTATGGAGGGAGAAGAAGGCGATACAGTACTCGACAGGAGTGGCGAAAATTCTCAAAAAGTTCTACTTTTCACGGACTGGGAAGGCCCCTGGGTTCTGAATGACTTTGCCTACGAGCTTTGCCTTGCTGTTCTGAACAACGAGAGATTTTTCAGGAATCTCAGCGAGTACGACGATTATCTATTCTACGTGACCAAAAAAGAAGGCTACGAGGCCGGATACACCCTAAAACTTCTCGTTCCATTCATTTCAGCCGCCGGTTTCAGGGAAGAAATCGTTGATAGTCTAATAAATTCAGCAGTCTTCGTGCCCGGGGCCAAAAAGGCCGGAGACTTGATCATGAAGACCTTCGAGCCAGTCGTAATCTCGACGGCATACATGAGATTTGTAGCTGAGACTGCGGAGAAGATCGGTTTCCAGAAGGTTCACGGGAGCGAGGTGGAATTCAGGTTCCCTCTTGATCCTGATTTAAGGGACGAGCTGATCAAAGCTGTAGACGTTGTGTCCTCACTTAGAAATGAGGAGCTCTACGATTACCTTGAAAAACTGATGTCAAAGTTCTGGGACCGACTTTCGAAGCTGAAAGTGATAGGAGCCAAGGAAAAGGCAGAAATTCTTGAGAAGTATGATCCAGTAGCTCCAATAGCGATCGGGGACAGCATAACGGATTGCAAGATGTTCGAAAAAGCCAAGGATCTAGATGGTGTCGCTGTTGCCTTTAATGGAAACAGATACGCCCTTGAAAAGGCAGATTTGGCGATCGTGAGCGATTCTGCACTCAGCATCGCAATTGTTGCCGAAAAATTGCTGAAAAGTGGAATGAAGCTCGATCTCGTCGCCTCGCAGAAGTATCCGAGGGGAACGAAGGTATATATACTGGAGAATTCAGACTTCGAAACGGTGCTTGAAAATTCGATGAGGATGAGGGTGAAGTTAAGGGGTGCAGCTGGAAGATTGGGGTGAGATCTTGAAGGCGCTTGGTATTCTGGGGTCTCCGAGGAGAAGGGGAAATTCTTCCGTGATGCTTCAGGCATGCTTGGAGGAACTTTCAAGTGAAGGATTTCAGACCGAGCTCGTGTATCTGCAGGAGAAGAGGATAAATTATTGCTTGGGCTGCGGTACATGCCTTAGAGAGCAAGAATGTGCGATCAATGATGACATGGACGAGCTCAGGCAGAAGATAAGGGATTCAAACGTTCTGGTCCTCGCCTCTCCTGTTTACTTCTTAAACGTCAGTGCCCAGATGAAGTGCTTCATCGATAGAATGCTCTCCTTCGGGCATAGGCCTTCCCTTAGGGGCTATGGAGGAGCCATAGTAACTCACGCGGGTGTCGGAGATCCGAAGGTCGTTGCAGAGTATCTGTGTAGGGTTTTGAAGGCATGGAGAATTTATCCTGTGGGCCATGCGATAGGCTTCGGTGTTCTGCCTACGGATGTGAAGCCAGATGAAGTTGAGAAGGCAAGAGAACTTGGAAGGATGATTTCGAGGGCTTTCAGAGAGGGATTAAAGCCTGAAGCAAAAAAGGAGGACTTCGAGCTGCAGAAACAGCTTATCAAGCTAATTAAGGATAACAAGGAATTTATGAAGGCAGACTATGAATTCTGGAGGGGCAGATTGAATCTGGATTAGATGCAGCCCGTTGGCTTGGGCAGACCCGCTATCCTGCAGGCATCCCTTGCTGGACCCTGAGGGAAGAGCTTGTAGATGTACTGAAGATCCACATGGGGGCCGATGTCCTTTTTTGCCTGCTTCACGAGCATCCTCACAGGGGGCGCGACGCCGTACTTTATGTAGTATCCCCTGATGTATCTTATTATCACCCAATGCTCTTCTGTTAGCTCGATCGGTGTGCTGGTGAAGCGAGCATCCTTGGCCAGAATTAGCGCAATTTCTTCATCCCACAGCTCCCAATCTTGCAAAAAGCCGTCATCGTCTATTCTCAGCCGTTTACCCCTTATCTCCAGCTCTTTCATTACCTCACCATTTTCCTTTCAACGCTCTCAAAATATATGCATTACGATTTTAGACAGTAGAATCGTTTAAAATTGCGCTGAGTGGAGCGAAGTAGTTTTATAATTTAAAATTATATTTTATAAAAATTACTTGAAAAAATTCCTTTCTTTTTCATCAGCCTTCTGCTTCCGCAGAACGGGCAGTATAGATTCGGGATGTGCAGTGGAGCTGAATAGCTCGTGGTTCTTTTTACGTCGAGATCGAATTCCGAGCCGCATCTCGCGCAGTATATTCCTTCGAGTTTTGTCATGGGTAAAAAAAGGTTTTAAGGTTTAAATCTTTTCTCGAGAATTGCCGCGATGAAGAAGACAGCAAAGGATACAAGGAGGACCCAGACACTTATCGGAATTCCCAGAGTTGCCTTCGTATAGTAAAGCGCAATTGCAGTAAAGAAGCCTGCGATCAGAGTTAGTATTGCTGCTAAGCTCCCTCCTTTTTTGAAGTGGAAGATACCCAAAATGAGCGGCAGCTGGCAGAGAAGGATCGTTGAGCTCATCACCGCAAGATCGACGATGTAGTTCGGTTTCTGGATGGCAAAAACCGCCACCGCAGCTGTTATGGCCACAACAAAAATTCTTCCAGCCAGAACGCTTCTCTTTCTCAGCAGATCCCGGGTGAACATTGAGGAAAGCGTGAGCACGATGGAATTCGCTGTTGTTATCGCGGCTGCGAAGATGCTGAGAGCGATCAGAACTCCAAGCCA
>CAZZIT010000166.1:0-2147 GCA_964654365.1 uncultured archaeon | reverse complement strand
CCTTTAGCCCCATCAGAAGCTTCGGCGTGCCCGTGCCTCCTGAGAGCACTATCATCTGAATTTCTCCCCGAACTCTTCAATGCTCCTTTCACTCGCAAGAAGCTCCTTTAAAATTCCAACGAGATTTTCGATCTTCACCCTAATCTGCCCCGTTGTGTCCCTGTCTCTTATCGTCACCGTATCGTCTTCGAAGGTCTGATGATCCACTGTTATGCAGAGCGGAGTCCCTATCTCGTCGTACCTCCTGTATCTCCTTCCTATGCTTCCGGAATCATCGTAGTCCGTGTAGAATCCTGCTTTCTTCAGCATCCCGGCGATCTCCAATGCTTTTTCCGTGAAGGGCTCTCTGGAGAGCAGGGGTAGAACCGCGACCTCTATTGGGGCCATGCGCCTTTTCAGCCTCAGAACCCTTCTCTCCTCCCCCTCCACCACGTCTTTGTCGAATGCATGCTCCAGAACAGTGTATGTTATTCTGTCGAGTCCGAAGGAAGGTTCGATCACGTGCGGAACAACCTTTTCACCCGCAACCTCCTCCTCGACCTCCTTCACCTCAAAGAAATCCCTACTGAGCCTTACCCTTTCCCCTTCGATTTCAAGCTCAACCTCATCTGAGTTCACTTCAAGCTTTTCCAGCGCCTCTGCAATCTTTTTCGCCTTAGCCTTGAACGCGGGGCCAAGAACACTCATCTTGGGAATTGCCCTCTTCTTTTTAATCGACAAAGGCTTCTCGTAGGGAATGAAAATGCTCAAATCCTCCCCGCTGAACTTCGTATGTCTGGAAAGATCGTAGTCCGTTCTGTCCGCGATTCCAACTATTTCGATCCATCCATAACTCGTTAAAGCTTCAGCATCCCAGCAGTCGGTAGCATAGTGAGCTCTCTCGTCATCCTTGTGCTGTCTGAAGCGCAGCTTCTCGTCCTTAATCCCGATGGCGAGCAGAAATCTCCTTGTTTTCCCGATGAAGTAAGCCAGAACCTCGTTTGCAATTATTCCCCTCTCAACAGCCTCTCTTAGGGTTATCCTGTGCGTTTTGTCGAATTTGTCTACAAGTGTAAGAACATCTTCAGAGACTTCCCCGAAATTAGGGTGCTTTTTTTCTGCAGGGTGAACAAAAAACTCAAGCTCAGCCTGATTGAACTCTCTCAGCCTTATAACTCCTTGCCTTGGGCTTATCTCGTTTCTAAATGCCCTCCCGATCTGCGCAACCCCGAAGGGAAGCTTTTCCCTGAAGTAGTTCGAAAGCCTTCTGAAAGCGATGAAAATTCCCTGAGCAGTTTCGGGGCGTAGATAGGCATTTTTTCCCCTTCCAGCACCTATTTTCGTCGAGAACATCAGGTTCATCGGAAATGGTTCCCCAAAGTTTCCACCGCACTCGCATTTCAGCTGGTATGTTTCCAGCACTTCCCTGATCGCATCGATCGAAGCATCAACCTCGAGGTTTAGCTTCTCCTTGATGTAGTGATCTGCCCTGTAAACCCTGCCGCACTTCTGGCACTCAATTGCCGTGTCCACGAAAGAGGTCGCATGGCCTGAAGCTATGAATACCTCCTCCACCCCTATAAGGGGCGTGTCTATTTCCGCAACCCTTTCGCCTATGACGAAGAATTCACGCCAGACGTTCTCGATCTTCCTCCTCAGATTGTTCCCCAGAGGAGCGTAATCGAAAAATCCTGCCATTCCACCGTATATCTCAAATGACTGCCAGAGAAATCCCCTTCGGATAAGCATCTCCATCAGATCGCTCATGCAAAAACGAATGCGTTCAACTTAAAAGTTTTTAGGACTTGCTGCGCAATGCTAATATCCCTCGTCGTTCAGACAAAACCATGGACAGGAGCGAGATCAGGGTTGCAGTTCTCAGGATCGAGGGCACGAACTGCGAGGAGGAAACAGCTGAAGCGTTCAAAAGTTTTGGTGTTCAGGCTGAACTCGTTCATCTAAAACAGTTTTACAGCGACATGATAAGGTATGAGGAGCAGAGAAGCATTTTCGACTATCACTGCATAGTATTCCCGGGCGGATTCTCTGCTGGAGACTACGTCCGTGCGGGTGCAATTTTCTCCGCAAGGGTTAAGAGCGTTTTGCGAAAGGATCTCGAGGAATTTATCAAGCTCGGATACCCCATTCTAGGAATATGCAACGGATTT
>CAZZIT010000165.1:0-1961 GCA_964654365.1 uncultured archaeon | reverse complement strand
AAGGAAACGGAGTAGTCCACGAATCTGAATTTCACGTAGTAGCTTCCGTTCCCTTCAAGCAGACCTATTCTTACTCCATCAAACTGCTGCTCCCTGTAGCTCAGATTTCTGTATTCCAGAACTTCTGCATCGGGGATTATGACCACTCTCTCCCCGCTCAGTTTCCGAATCATTTCGCCAGTGGGCAACGTGTAAGCGATTCTTATGATCCCCGACTCGTTTTCCGGAACTAGAAGAGACCTGAAGGTAATCGATTCGTTCGAAATCTCGATGCTCAGGAAGTCGAGGCTATTTGTTATCAGCCGGAAATTCGTGAAATCAGGCATAGGAATTGTCAGATCTCCTTCAAAGTTCAGGTCACCTCTGTTCGTGACCACGATCACCTCGTCAACGCTCCCGTTCCGCAAAACGCTTGCATGCAACATCACAGAAAGAAATTCTGTGGAGTTCGTGAACCCCAGATTGAATTCAACCGTCTGGTTTTCCTCAACCCGTAGTTTTTTAATGAACGTCTTGTTCAGAGCACTTAGTTCGAACGTGTAATTCCCACTTTCTATGGGAATTCTGTCTCCTGAAAATACAGGACCGCTGAAAACGGCTTCTTTTCCATTGGAAATGGTAAGCATCGCTCCAGAATCGTGATTTTTGAGTATAACAGTAACCTCGTATCCCTGAATGGGAATCAAAAGCAGTAGGAGTAAGCTAAGCCCTTTTAATCGCATTCCACTCAACCTCCTTCCTCCTCAAGTAATCGAAAAAGGCAGAAATTGCAGAAGCCTGAAGGACAAAGACGTAGATCACAAGGCCAAGGAATAACTTCAGCTTGGAGATCTTTCGATAGTAAGCCAGAATTAGCGGGATCGAGAGTGGAATGAGTGGTAGCATTATTATCGGGAAGTAAGTTACTGTAATCGCCAGATACCAGGAAATTCTCAGACTTCTCGCAGCTCTCTTCATCTCCTTTCGATACCTCCAGAGTTGCAGCCCGCCGAAATACCACCTTTTCCGCTGGCTGTAAAAGTCTCTCCAGCTGTAAGGAGCCTGCTCCAAAACTTTTCCCTCAACAAGAAGTGCTCTGCGCCCGCGTGCATGCATTCTCGTCGCGAAATCTGCATCCTCGGCCATCGCATCCTCATTTAGCCCCTCACAAAGAATATCGTATCTCAGCACTCCTATCATTCCGTTAAACTGTTTAAATGCGCTTTTTGAAAGCAGGAAGTTTATAAGCCTGTATTCCGCTTCAACGGTCTCAGAGACGAGGTTTTTGGCGTTGTAAATGTAGCGTCTTGCAGAGGCCATGTAGGCTCCTTGATCGGCTAAAAGTGCAGAAATGCATGCATTTACCGTTCTTTCGTCAATTCTCGTGTCTACGTCCATTATAAGCACGAATTCAGGCTTGAATTTGCTCAAATACTTTACGGCATCGTTTATGGCTCCTGCCCTTTTCCCCCTTCTTCCCACCCTCTCAACTACCTCAACGCCCATCTTTCTGGCCAGCTCTATCCTGACATCATTCTCTGCATTTTTATCAATTACGTAAACGACTTTTTCTGCTCTCAGGCTCTTGACGTGCCTTATGCTTTCCTCTAACACGCTCGGGTCTTCGAAGGGTGAAACCGGAACGATGACTGCAAGGGTCATTCGAGCATCTTGGCAATGATCTTTGCCGTCTCTTCAGGGTCTGCTCTTCCACGTGTCTTCTTCATAACCTGCCCGACAAGAAAGTTCAGAGCCTGTTTCTTCCCCCCAAGGTAATCCTGAACGGCTTTAGGATTCTCCTGAATTGCCTCCCTGCAGAATTTTTCGATTTCGGTCTTTGGTATCGCAAACAGTCCTTTTTCGGCAATTATTTGCTCTACGTCTCCCCCCTTGTCGAGTTTTGTCCTTATAACTTCCACAGCACCTTTTTCTGTAATCCTCTCCTCTGCAAACAACTTCAGCAGCCTTGCAAATTCCTCAGG
>CAZZIT010000164.1:0-2345 GCA_964654365.1 uncultured archaeon | reverse complement strand
ACTTTATCACAACCTTTTCCTCACCAGCTTCCTTCTCATATCCGCATTTTCTACAAATTGCTTTGTTTCCAGCGTAGATCATCAGCTTCTTACACCTGGGACAGAATTCCATGCAGCTTCGCCTCCGCATCTTTTATCATCTTCTCATGATCGAAAGCGAGCCTCGGGAGTTTTTTCAGGCTGAACAAAGCCACCTCCTTCGCATCACTCCCGCTTCTCAGCTCGCCACCCTTTGGAAGAACTATGAAGCATACGGAAACAAAGTGGCCACGCGGATCCCTCTTGGGATCTGAATACACTCCAACAAGGCTGTGAATCTGCCCTTCAAGGCCAGTTTCCTCTTTCACTTCTCTAAGAACCGCGCTCTCTACGGTTTCGCCGTACTCCACTATTCCGCCGGGAAGTGCGTAGTAGTTCCTGTAGGGCTCATTCTTCCTCTTTATCAGCACTATTTTTCCGGCGTAGGGAATTACGGCGTCGACGGTGAGCGTTATGCAGTTCATGGAATAAAGATTTTAGCGTGGCTCAAATACTTTTTTCTCCTTTCCTCACACCACTCCACTTTGCCCACATTCTCAATCCTGTGTGCATCGCTGCCTATTGATATCTTGATCCTTCTGTCGGCACATTGGAGCAAAAGGTCTTCCGGCGGGCATCTGTGCGTGGAGTTCAACTCTAAGGCTATGCCATATGCTTCGATTGCATCGAGCATTTCTTCCTCGAGCTTGGGATCCCTTACGAATTCGAACATTTCCGAAAGGGGGTGTCCAAGGACGTCGAATTCGTTTCTTTCAACGCATTTGATCACCCTCCCATAGTAATCGCTCGTGTTCTCGTGCACGGATGCGATGATGAAGTCGAAGTCGCACTGCGGCAGAAATATTTCCCCGATGTGATTTATTCCGCACTCGATGCCACTGTAAATTTTAATGCCGTAAATACTTCTGGCATCATCGATTTCTATCTGCCTCAGCTTTGCCTTTTTCTCGTCCAAACCGAAGCTAAGCTCGAAAGAGTGATCCACAATCGCAATTGCCTTCAAACCAAGCTCTTTAGCCTTTCTCGCGATCTCGAAAACGGTAGCCCTGCCGTCGGAAAAATTTGAGTGGATGTGTAAGTCGATCATCACAGTTTCTCTTTTCTGAGGTCTATGATCTGGCTCAATTCTGGCCCAGTTGATATAAGCGTGACTGGAACCTTTACATCCTCCTCGACCCTCTCTATGAACTCCTTTGCCTTCTTAGTCAGTTTTCCCCACTCCTTAACGCCATAGCATTCCCTGTCGAGCTTGTCTATGCCGGTGATTGCAACCTGCGTGGCTCCATTGATCATGGCAGAGTATCTTGCAAGCTCTTTATCCCAGTAACCCACTCTGCGTCTCCTTCCAGTTACTGTGCCGTATTCTACTATACCAAGTCTCTCGGCCTCTTCTACTGACATCTCTGTCGGAAATGGACCTGCCCCGACCCTTGTCGGGAAGCACTTGAAGACAACGATTACATCATCCACCCTAGTAGGCCCAATTCCGACGTCGCTTGCAATTGCTGAAGCTGTTGTATCCTTTGAAGTAACGTAAGGATAGGTGCCGTAGTAAAGGCTCAGCGCAAAACCCTGGCTACCCTCGATTAAGACAAAATCGCCCCTCTCGAGGGCAGAGTTTATCTCTAAGGGGACGTCCGTTAGAAAGTCTTTGAGCTCGGGTATATCCTTTGCCTGCTTTGCAACTCTGCTCACCCTGTCAACGTTCGCAGGTCCGCATCCGCTGCCCGTAGTTCCAATCTTCTTCAGGTGGTCAGCAGTTCTGTCGAACTCGCAGTGCCTTTGCTCAATTATTGCGCATCTGTAATCCACCCTCGTCCTGTCTGCGACCTTTAAAAGCTCTACTTCTATCAGAAAAACCTCTGGATTGACGAGAACTCCAGCGCCTATTAGCAGCTTCGCCTCCTTGTAAACAAAGCCCGAGGGCACCATGCGAACACCGAACTTCTGGCTCCCTATTTCCACCGTATGCCCCGCATTTGGACCCACGCCTCCGCGTGCTATAATTTTGGGCTTCTCCGTGTTGGCGATATGGGCAACTATTTTCCCCTTTCCTTCGTCTCCCCAAAAACCACCAACGATGATCGTGGCTGGCATGAAATTTGGGATCACTTTGTTGTTTATTGATTTTTCTCCGAGGCAAAAATTAAAGGGTGAGAAGGAAGGGAAATCCGCCTTCAAGCACCTTGACTTTGTTGAATCCCTCTGAGATCAGAATCCTGCTCGCTTCATATGCTCTTAGCCCGAGAGGACATGCCACTACGATCAGCTTGTCCCTTGGCAGCTCATTAACCCTGTTCCTTAGC
>CAZZIT010000163.1:0-6673 GCA_964654365.1 uncultured archaeon | reverse complement strand
GATTGCGAAGATATTCACGATAGTGGACGGCTCGGGTAGCATTAACTGCACCGTTTTCGACGATTTCGATGCTGACCTCGATGATGCGATCGAAGTGATCGGCACGGTGAGAAGAAACGGCATCGATGTGCTTGAAGTTTGCAAGATTTTGGGAGAGGAGGCGTACGAGATAAGAAAGAGGATTGAGCTGGAAATCGAGAGGGCCTGCGAGCCCGAGTTCAAGGGATTCCTTGTAGAAAGTGATGTGCTCGAAAGACTCAAGGAAGAGATGATTTCGGTTGCCAGAGAGCTTAAGAAAGCCATCTACAGGTCGAGACCAGTAATAATAAGACATCACTGGGACGCAGACGGAACCTGCGGAGGGGTAGCCCTCGAGCTGGCGCTTCAAAAGCTCGTTGATAAGGTTTACAATGACAGGGAAGCAAAGTACTACTTAGTGAAGAGAAAGGTTTCGAGGGCCCCGTTTTATGAGCTCGAGGATCTCGTGAGGGACCTTGACGAGAGCTTGGAAGACGCGGAGAGATACGGAGACAGAATTCCGCTCGTCGTCCTCGTCGACAATGGCTCGGGACACGAGGATCTGCCTGCAATTCAGCAGTTCATTCTTTTCGGAGCGGATGTGATAACCATAGATCACCATTATCCCGATGAGGGTGTAGACAAATATCTTCTGCATCACGTAAATCCTTACAAGGTGGATGGAGACAGCAACTTTACCTCCGGAATCCTTTGCGTCGAGATCGCAAGAATGATCTCCGATTTAGACCTAACGCATCTGGCTGCAATATCGGTCGTGGGAGACCGTGCTGAGGGGGAGGTGGAGAAATACGTTGAACTTTCCAAGCTCGGCAGGGAGGAGCTGAAGGATCTTGCACTTGCAGTGGAATTCGAGGGCTTCTACCTTCGCTTCAAGTCGGCAAGCACGATCATGCACGAATTGCTCGGTTTTGGAAGAAAGGATCGGCAGAAAAAGCTCGTTGAGCTTCTCTCAGGTTACGCAAAAGAGGCGATTGAGGAGCAGCTCAGCACGGGGCTTGAAAACGTGAAGGTTCAGATTCTGCCAAATGGCGTCGCTTTGGCTGCTTTCGATGTTGAGAGCTACTCCAAGAAGTTTACCTTTCCACCACCCGGCAAGCTTACTGGGGAGATTCACGACAGGCTTAAGGAGAGGTACGGCAAAATTGTTACGATAGGTTACGGACCAGACTTTGCGATTATAAGGAGCGAGGGCGTTAATCTGGACATTCCCAAGCTTGTTGAGCAGCTGAAAAGAGAAGTGAATGCCTGCATAGACGGTGGAGGTCATCTTGTTGTCGGATCGCTGAAATTCGTGGAAGGAAAGAGAAAGGAAGTACTTGCAAAGCTAGCAAGCAAGATCGGTGAGCTGAGTTGAAGAAAAGACTTGAAATAGCACTGGAGAGCCTTGAGGGGTTCAGAAATCCGAAGATCCATCTCGAGCAGTATACGACTCCAGCGAATCTTGCAAGCTTCATTCTGACGAATGCGGAGCTTTTCGGTGATCTCGCGACAGTATTTGACCTTGGATGCGGCACAGGAATTCTGGCAATCGGTTCTGCGATGCTTGGAGCCTACGCTGTCGGTGTGGACATCGATGAGGAGGCGTTGAGGATTGCCAAGGCAAATGCTGAGAAAATGGGAGTTGCGGTTGACTTCATAGCTTGCGATGTGAGGAATCTAGAAGTGAAAAAGAGAGTCACGGTGGTAATGAATCCCCCATTTGGGATTCAGCGAAGGCATGCGGATCGCCCCTTTCTTGAGAAGGCTTTCGAGATCGCTGATACGGTTTACTCGATCCACTCTGCGGAAAGCGAAGCTTTCATCAGAAGGAGGGCCGAGGAGGAGGGGTTCAGAGTTACACACATCTGGAGGTTCATGATCCCTCTCAGGAGAACCTACTCCTTCCATGAAAAGGCATTTAAGTTCATACCCGTAGAGGTGTTCAGGATTGAGAGAGATGATAGTGTTTCCGGGAGATAAGATCGGTAGCGTCGAGGAGTACAAGGCTGGAGATGGGGTCTACGAAGAGAGGGGAGAGCTTTTTGCATCAGTGGCAGGAATTCTCGAGATTGAGGGCAAAAAGGCGAGTATAAAAGGTTTCAGAAAAATACCCGAGCTTAAAAAGGGGGACGTCGTCGTTGGCAGGGTTGTGGAGATCAGGAATAGCTTTGCGATGGTGGAGATAGCAAGAAAGAAAGGGGAAGAAAGGGAACTTGCGCACACAGGCCTCGCGCTGCTCCATGTGTCGAATATAGGGGATAGAGTTGGAAGCATAGGCGAAGCGATAAACTACTTCGACATCGTTAAGGCCAGAGTAATCGACAGTTCGCCGAAGATATCGATAAGAGAGCCAGAAATGGGTGTGCTTAAGGCTTTCTGCAGTTCTTGCAAGACGGAGCTAGCTCTGGATGGAGGAAAGCTTAAATGTCCAAACTGCGGGAGGGAAGAGAGAAGGAAAGTTTCTAAATCATACGGAAAGGGTGAGTGGTGATGCTGAAGATAGTCGAACTCGGAAAGAACTACGTTAAGCTAATCGTAAAGGGTGAAGACCACACCTACCTCAACCTGCTCCAGCACTACCTCTCCCAGGACAGCAGGGCTGTGCTTGTGAGATACAACATTCCACATCCTTTGGTCGGAGAACCCGAGCTTTACCTCAGAACCGACGGCACGAATCCCTTAGAGGTGCTGAAGAAGGCGAATGAGAACATCGTTGCAGTCTGCGAGGATCTATTAAAGCAGATTCAGCCGTAAGCAATTGCTGAACCCTCGGCTATCAGCTCTTTACCCCTGTAGACTTTCAGCCTGTAAAACGCCAGTCTCTTCCCCTTGACCTTCTCAGCTTCAGCGATGAGCGTGTCACCACTGTTGGCTGGTGCGTAAAAGCTCAGGGAAATGTTCGCAGCAACCCTTTTTGCATCGGTGTTCGCAGAGATTGCGAATGCGAAATCCGCAAGAGCCATTATAAAGCCGCCGTGGGCCAAGTTGTACATGTTCAGAAACTCTTCCCTCACCACCCCCCTTACTCTCGCATAACCTTCCCTCACTTCCTCTACCTCGCAGCCTAAGTGTTTTCGGAAGGGGTCGGATAGAAGCTCCATGATCAATACTAAGGTGATTTTTAAAGTTATTTGAAGCTCAGAAACCTTTATTAAGACATTCCCATTCAAATTTAAGGGGGCCGTGGGGTAGCCTGGTATATCCTTTTGGCTTTGGGAGCCAGAGACCCGAGTTCAAATCTCGGCGGCCCCATTTTGTTGCATTCTTCGCGTTTAATCGGATGAACTTTCTTCAACCTGGACTGCTGAAAAGGGCTTGGGAATTAAAATTTGAGTGCTGGATGGAGAGGGCGGAATCGAGCTCTTGTCGTCATTCTGAAAATATGCCGAGGGCGGGATTTGAACCCGCGACCTGCAGATTATGAGTCTGCCGCCCCAACCAGCTAGGCTACCTCGGCACCCGCTCAGGCCTCACTCACAAGGATACCACAGGGTATTTAAAGATTTAAGGGCGGGCGAAGACCTTAGCGGACAAATGTTTATAAAGATTTACTCCCTTAGGAAAAGCTTTTCTTCATCGCTGTCTTCATTGCTGGGAAATTTTATATTCCACCGGTCAACTGCATTCATGGCTCGAAAACTGGAAAAGAAGTCCGCAAGAATACTCGCACTCATCCTCGCATTCATCATGCTCGGTTCTGTTTTTGCATACATGGCCCCCAAG
This sequence comes from uncultured archaeon, assembly GCA_964654365.1. Lineage (GTDB taxonomy): Archaea > Halobacteriota > Archaeoglobi > Archaeoglobales > Archaeoglobaceae > WYZ-LMO2. Next base: position 2,932 of record CAZZIT010000163.1, on the reverse strand, counting down.
GGGACTCCTGAAAAAAGAGAAGTGAAGCTTAAAATTGAAGATTTCAGAAAGTGGGTCGACCTAGCCCCTGATGAAGGCCTATTTTACTATTTCAATCTTTCCGAGCTCAGAGACCTGTCGAAGAAGCTCGGCCCAAAGGACCCGCTTGTCAACTTTACTGAGACAGAGGCAAAAAATGCACTATCCTCAGAGTATTTGAGTGGAAGAATTGTCCAGCTAACGGAACCGATTAGTGAGTTCTTACTTGCGAACTACTACGGATACCCCCTGTACTTCATGGACGAAAACGACTCGAAGGTCCACTTCGTAAAATATGCAGATTACCCGGTGGGCAGCTATACGGTGCAGATCTCCCGATACGGCGTTGCAATGCTTGATGAAATCTCCCCACTTGTCATCGGCTATTCTCAGCTCGTAATGGAGGTCGCTAAGAATTTGAATGAAAACAGGAAAACAGAATGCAGCGATTACCTTTCGAGGCTTCAGGACAACTACGTTTTTGCATTCTTTACGTGTGGTAAAATGGCTGGAGAGGTATTAAGGCTGAATCAGACAAATGAGAGCATAGCAGATTTCTTCTTCCAGGGATTCAGATACAACTTCACTTCTCAGCAGTACGAGAAGGTTTGGGGAGTGCACTTTGTACAGAACTATTTCTTCACAGAATTAAACGAGACCGAGAAGGATTTCGATTACTACTATTTCGAGAACTCCGATGATTTCAGCATTGCGGTGATGGGGGATAAAAACTTCACGAAGGTTCTCGGTGCGATCCCGAGAGTGATGGGAGTCATTATAAAGGAAGTGGAGGCTCCTAAGGAAGGATGATCGTTCCGAAAGGAAAAACGGTCCTCATAAAGGGTACTGCCTCCATAAGGGGAGAATGCGAGGTACTTGGAGCGAGGCTTAATTTTTTCGAAAGCGAAAAGTTCGTTCCAGTCTTCTGCCTCGAAGACTGTGAGATCGAGGTAAACGGCGAATTCAAAATCCTAGATGGTTCAACTATACCGGAAAGCTGGGAGAAGCTTTCAAAAATGGACTGGGAAACCGTGTTTCTTTACGGGGGCGTTGACAGCGGGAAGAGTACCTTGGCAACTTATCTTGCGAACAAAGTTGGCGGAGCATATGTGCTCGATCTCGATATCGGACAGGCAGATGTGGCCAATCCCGGGGCAATGGGCTACGGATTTGCCAAGGATGTCGTGAGTCTGAGTAAGGTTTCGATGATCAACGGCTTCTTCGTGGGTAGCATTACGCCTCAAGGAAGAGAGGCGAAATGTCTGCGTGGAGTTGCAAGACTCTGGAAGGAGCTAAGGAAGCTTGATGGAAGAAAAATAATAGATACGACTGGATGGGTAAGGGGGAGAAGGGCGAAGGAATACAAACTGGCAAAGCTCGAGATTATTGAGCCAGATCTTATCGCCTCATTCGAGGGCAAGCTTTTTGACTGGAAAACTTTTGAGGTTGAAAAGGGATACGTGATTAGAAGGGATAAAAACGACAGGGCCAAGGCGAGGTTTGAATCCTACCGAAAATTTCTGGATGGAGCTAAGACTTTCGAGCTGGAAAGAGATGGGATCAAGCTGAAACCCGATTTTTTCAAGGGGAAAGACGTTTCTCAGTTTATAGAGAGCGTTCTTGGGACGAGAGTTGTATTTGCAAGGCTTGGTGAAGAGCATCTCACGATCTGCACTAAGGAAGACTGCAATCCTGAGTATGAGATCCTCAGAGAGTTAAAGGAGCTCTACGAAGTTGACGACATCTTTCTTTTCTCTGAGAGCGAAGCCAGAAACTTCGTCGCAGGACTGTACAGGGGGAAGAAATACTTGGGGATAGGTCTGATAAAGAGTATTAATGACCGCATCCTGCTTGAGTGCACGCAGTCCGATTTCGATACGATCGAGATCGGAGAGATCAGGCTGGAAGATGGAAGGGAGTGTTTTATAAAGAGGTTTTAAATTAGGGCGGAAGAGATAAATAAACTGCCAGCAATGCTGCTTGATGAATCAGATAGAGCTCAGGACCAAGAAGAAGGAGGAAATTCTGGACATAACTGCCGAGGTGGAGAGAGTGCTAGAAGGGAGCGGTGTCGCTCTCATCTACACCCCACACACAACGGCTTCGATAATCCTTAACGAGGCTGAAAGTGGGTTGCTTCAGGATATTCTGAGTGCTCTTGATCGAATTGTCCCATACAACGCGCAATACAGACACAACGATATAGATAACAACGCCACAGCCCACATAAAGGCCTCTCTGCTTGGGAATGCAGTTGTGGTTCCCTTCGAAAACGGAAAGCTTCAGCTTGGAACCTGGCAAAGGGTTCTGTTTCTCGAATTCGATGGACCGAGAACAAGAAGGGTTCTCCTTAGAGCGCTATGAGGGACAAGAGGGATCACTACTACTGGGAAGCCAAGAAGCTCGGCTACCGCAGCAGAGCCGCGTTCAAACTGAAGCAGATGAATCGCGATTTCAGGCTGATCCGGAAAGGCGACGTGGTGCTCGACCTTGGCGCATCCCCTGGTGGGTGGAGCCAGGTAGCTGTGGAACTAGGAGCGAGAGTCGTCGCGGTCGACATAAACCCCATGGACGCGCTCGAGGGTGTTGAATTCATTCAGGCAGACATAACCGATGAGTCGCTAATCGACAAATTGCTGGAGATCAGCGAGTATTATGATGTAGTCATGAGCGATGCGTCGCCAAAGATCAGCGGAATATGGACTATTGACCACCTGCGCTCTATTGATCTGGCCAAAGCCAGTTTCAGAATTGCACAGCAGGTTTTAAAGCTCGGAGGTAATTTTCTGGTAAAGGTCTTTCAGGGGGAGGAAATACAGAACTTCTACAACGAACTTAAGCCATACTTCGGCTTCAAAAAATTTCACAGCCCCAAGGCATCGAGAAAGAGCAGCGCAGAGATATACTTCATAGG
>CAZZIT010000162.1:0-11133 GCA_964654365.1 uncultured archaeon | reverse complement strand
CATCTTCTGCACGTGCTTTCAATCCCATCTTGGTCTGATTTCAACCTGGAGAAGTTGTTAAAGACATAGTTCTTGGAACTTCTTTCAATCCCATCTTGGTCTGATTTCAACCCTGTCGTAGTCTTCCTCAATGTACATCTTCTGCACGTGCTTTCAATCCCATCTTGGTCTGATTTCAACATGGCTGCAATTGTGATCCTAGCAATCGTCATGCGTCTCTTTCAATCCCATCTTGGTCTGATTTCAACCCTCAGTAATTTTTGTCCCTTTTCGAATTTAAAAGCTTTCTGAAGGCATCTTTTATTTATATACTACCGCAAACCTCCAAAGACGAAGGTAGTATATAAATCCCCACCATTTTTTTCTTTCAGCTCTTTTTCGCATTTCTTGTCTGCTACATCCATTTTCAGCATTCAGAGCATTAAAAATCGGGGAAAAGCAGAAAATAAAAATCCTGTTGCCCAGAATTGCGAAAGGAGGAAGCATAGAATAAAATTCTTTACAATAATTTTCTGAAATTTTATCGTATGCTGAGGCAGTAAAAGGATTCATTCCAGATTCCGGGGATTGATTGATTTTTATTCCGGATTTGAGAACGGCATGTCGGAATAAAAAATCTCTTCGGGCAGTAAGAAAGAGTCTCAATGAGTGTCTTACGGGGGCATTCCTTTTAATCCCTGTTCTCCTCATGGGATGTGCTCAGGAAGGTAAACAGACTGTTGGCAAACCTGAGATCAGGGAAATAAGCCATGAATGGGGAAAGATAACGATTTCAACGACCGAAATAATAACAAAAGTCGTGGTCTACAATCCCAATCCGATTCCGCTGCCATTAAAAGATGTTCTGACCGAAATCTACATGAATAACGTAAAAATGGGAAAGGGTTCAGCTTTAAGGGCAGATATTAAGGCCAACTCCGAATCGACCGTAGTTATCTCAACAGAGCTTGAAAATGGCAGAATCCCGTGATAAACATGAAGGGCTACCTGATCTTCGACCTCAAAGTTACGGAATTCAGATATCCAATCGAGCTCTCAAATGCCATGGAGACCGACATACTTTCCGGATTGAGCTCGAACGTGCCGAAAGAGATCGTCGTCGGCCCCGTAAGTCTGACAATAAGGTCGACGAAATCCTACTGGGGCGATGTGAGCGAGGATTATACCGAAATCATAACCATGGCCACGATCTACAACGAAAATCTGATTCCAGTACCTATAACGAAGATCCACTACCTAGTTGAGATGAATAACATCAGACTATCCGAAGGCTCAAGCAATGTTGCAACTGTCATACAGCCAAAGTCCGAGGCAACTTTTGTCACCAGACTCGATAACAGGATGCTCGATGAGTGTTGGGTCAGCCATATTAAGAACGGTGAAAGAAGGAAGGTTAAAATCGCCTTGCAGCCGGTCATTGAAATTGGCAACAGGGAATTTATGTTCACTCTGGCGGAAAAGGAGTCCGTATTCGTTACAAAACTGCTCGGTTAGATGTAGATGTTCGTGTGTTGGGGAAGATGGCAGGGTTAAGCAAATAGTGAAGATATGCGTCACGGCTGGTGGAAATCCTGTTAAAGGAGCCGAAACACCGAAGCCACACCTGGGTTTGAAGCAGTCTTTGCAGTTTCAGGAATCGCTGCAGCTGCACATCATCTGAGAAAGAACAGATCCTGACAGTCTTTTTACTTTTAATATTACTTTTTCACAATTGGAAGGTTCATGGCGCCGAAACCCTGCAAACAAATTCTTAATGCGGTCGCCGGGATTTGAACCCGGGCAACGGGCTCGGGAAGCCCGTGTCCTGCCACTAGACTACGACCGCTCTTGAGATCGTTTTGGAATTCTGCTTAAAAATTTTGCCCGATGGAATTCAAATGTTGTCATTATAATACATACAGAAACAAATGCTTCAATTCGATAAGTTTTTAAGACCTTTGCAGTTTTAAACGCATGCACTACAGCGTCTGCGTTCTCGGGGCCACGGGAATGGTCGGCCAAAAGTTCGTTCAGCTGTTGGAAAACCATCCCTGGTTCAAGGTAAAGAGCCTTGCGGCGTCAGAGAAGAGGATAGGGAAGAAGTATGGGGACGAAGTGGACTGGATAGTCTCTGCCAACGTTCCCGAATATGCCAAGGGTGTCGAAATGGTTCCACTTGATCCCAAACACGTTGATGCTGATATAGTGTTTTCAGCACTCCCCGCAGACATAGCGAGGGAAGTCGAGCCAAAGTTTGCAGAAGCCGGATTCGCCGTTTCGAGCAATGCATCGGCTTTTAGAATGGATGAAGATGTCCCTCTTGTAATCCCAGAGGTAAATGCGGACCATCTGCGGCTAATCGAAGTGCAGAAGAGGAAGAGGAGATGGGATGGATTTTTGGTCACGAATCCGAACTGCACGAGCACAATGTTCGTTCTGACGCTAAAACCGCTAATGCGTTTTGGACTGAAGAGTGTAAGGATCGCTTCTATGCAGGCTCTGAGCGGTGCTGGTTATCCCGGAGTACCGTCTTTAGCAATAACGGACAACATAATTCCATTCATAAAGAATGAGGAGGAGAAGTGCGAGACCGAACCTCTGAAGATGCTAGGGACTTTCAGTGGCGACAGAATCGAGTTTGCAAACTTCAGAATTTCTGCCTCGTGCCACCGAGTTCCAGTTATAGATGGACACACAGAAGCTGTTTGGGTTGAATTCGAAGGAGATGTAAGCGTTGAGGAGGTAAAGGAGGCTTTTGAATCTCTAAAGCCGCTTGATCTGCCCTCTTCGCCAGAGAAGGTGATCGTAATAAGAAACGAAGCCGATCGTCCGCAGCCAAGGCTCGACAGGGATACGGGTAAGGGAATGAGCGTCGTCGTTGGCAGGATCAGGAAAGACGCTTGGGGAATAAAGTACATAGTTCTCGGGCACAACACAGTCAGGGGGGCTGCTGGAGCGAGCATCCTGAACGCAGAACTTCTCGTTAAGGAAGGATTAGTCTAAGCCAGCATTGCAATCGAAAAAATTTTAATATTCTCAATCAATTTTCTTCATGGAATACCAGTTCGGAGATTTTCTCTTTAAGGCGGATATAAGGAGGGCAAGCGATCTCAGGCCTGTTTTAGCCCGACCGGAACTGTTAAATGGTGATTTTGACGCCTACTATATGTTCAGGGACATATACGGGTCAGAAGAAGACAGAAGAAAAATTTTGAATGCAAGGTTGAGGTATGACGTCACGATCATCCCTCCTGCAGAGATCGGCGGCGAAAGCGTTAAGACATACGGCCACTACCATCCAAAAAACTCCGCTGGGCTCACGTATCCTGAGATATATCAGGTCATCGAGGGGAAGGCAATATTCGTCATCCAGAGAAGAGAGGGGGAAAGATTGATCGACTGCTTCGCAGTCGAGGCCGGGAAAGGTGATCTCGTTATAGTTCCACCTGGATGCGGCCATGTGACGATCAACCCGACAAAAAAAGTGCTTTTAACCTCGAACTGGGTTTGCAGAGACTTTTCTTCGATCTACGACCCATATACAAGGCTGAGAGGGGCATGCTACTACTATATCAATCAGGAGTGGGTGAAAAACGAGAATTACGAATCGGTTCCAGAGATAAGATTCTTGGAGCCCTTCGACAACCAGGAAGAGGAAATGTATTACTTAGTCGATGAAATACAAAGGCTCGAATTTCTTACAGCTCCAGAAAAGCACTTGGATCTGTTCAAAAAATGTTTAAAAAATTAGTTAAAATTTTAGTCCACTATTTCCTTTACATCGAAGTTGCGAGCTTTATGTCGTCAGCTGTGACCGTCTTTCTTCCAGAGTGCTTTGCTATATCTACCGCTTTCTTTGCAACCTGCACTGCGTAGTCCTCGAGAACTTCAACCATCTTCTGCACAGCATCAGCACTTACCCTTTCAGCACCAGCCTTCCTAATCAATCTATCAACTGGTGCCATAGGCAGTTCGGCCATTCAACCCACCTCCTTTCTCCTTTCGCTATGAAATTTAGTATTAGGTATATATATACTTTTCGGTTGAAGTTCCACGAGAAACGAGCTTTCGAATTTTCGAGCTGTAATGTTGTCCAAAGTTTGGAGAAAAGAGAATACTGATGGGGTCATCAGGTTGATGATGCAGGGACGATTTATGTAAAGCGAATATAAATATAAAATCTTAAATGAGAAATTTAATCTATCTAAAAAATTCTAAAAAATATTAGCCAAATAATGATGCCAGTGCCTCGACAGCTTCTTCCTCCTTCTTTTCCTCCTCTTCCTTCTTCTCCTCTTCCTTCTCTTCCTTCTTCTCCGCAGGCGCCGATGGTACCGCTGCAGGAGCAGCAACCATGGGCATTGCCGCCTTTTGCAGGGCCTCACTTATGTTGACTCCCTCGAGCGCCGCAACCAATGCTTTGACTCTTGCTTCGTTCACTTCAACCCCCGCGGCCTGAAGAACAGCCTTGACATTGTCCTCGTTGATAGCCTTCCCCGCGGAATGCAGCAACAAAGCCGCGTATATATACTCCATCCTCAACACCTCCTCATCCGAACAAAGAAGCAAGCCCTTCTAAGGCTTCCTCCTCCTTCTTCTCCCCTTCTTTTTCCTCCTCTTTCTCCTCTTCCTTCTTCTCCGTCTCCTCAACCTTGACTTCTTCCCTCTTCACAAGCGCCCTCAGCTCGTCATCCAGAGCTTCAGGCGGCAATAGAGATGCAAGAGAGAGCATTTGAGCATGAGCTTTTAACAGGAGATCTGGCATTACGTCCTTCTCCAGTATCCCTGCATTTATTGCAAGGTTTCTTGCGTCCATATATCCCTTGATCAGGAGGATCTCAGCGGTCTCCTTGGTGACGTAGCAGCAGTTGACAGCAAGGTTCATCGCAATTCTGTATGCATTCTGGAAGTCCTTCAGGATCGCTTCTTCGTCGATCTTCAGCAAATCGGGGGTAAGCACAACACCGTCGTAAGCTGCCAGCGTTTCTAAGCCGATTTTAAGCGGTTTTATGTTCAGTTTTTCAAGTGCCTTGGCGACCTCCGGTTTCACAACCTCTCCAGCCTTAACAACGGTTGCTGCCTTCTTTATGACGACCTTTCCCTTTTCAACCGCTGCCGGAATTCCTGCCATCTGCAGCTCAGCCATTGCCGGGCCAGGGGGTAGCGGAGTTGGCCCCTCGTTTACCATGACGTCAATCGGGGAAATCTGGTTTGGCTTTAGCGGGGAATCCGTCTTAAGGCTTTCAAGCTTTTTGTAAATCTTGAATGGGTTCTCGTTTGTCGCAATTATCGCAACCTGTCCTCTTGCGTATTCCTTTAGTTTTTCATAACCTCCGCCAATCGAATCAAGGGCCAGGTTCAAAAGTGTCTTCTTTACTACCCTGAGCTCGGCGGAACCTTTCAGTTCTCGTTTAATTTTTTGCATCAGGCTCGAAGGAACCTTTTCGAAGTTCATGAGCAGTAGAACTCTGTGAGAAGAGATCATCCTTTTCAGCTCTTCAACCTGCTTAACCTTCCACTGGGGTGGAGCCCCCCTTACTGCTGACATTTAAATCACCCTCACTGCAGGCCCCATCGTTGTCTTAACATAAACGGATTTCAGGACGAGCGAAGGGTTCTCGTACTTGTTCTCCACGACTTTCAACACTTCTAACGCGTTGTCGGCAATGGCATCAGGCTTCATCGTCTTTACGCCAACGGGAACATGGAAGGTAGTCTTGTCCCTCGTTCTGATCTTCACGGAACTCCTTAGCCTCTCGATGATGGGTTTTGGATCTGAGAGCGGTGGAATCGGCTGCGGGATCTTTCCTCTCGGACCCAGTATTGAACCAAGCCTCTTGCCTATTTCTGGCATCAACGGTGCCTCTGCTATGAAGAAATCTACGCTATTCGCTACCTTCCTCGCCTTCCTCTTGTCCTTTGAGAGAGCTTCGATGTCCTCAGGAGATAAAACGACATCGGCATTTGCATTCCTTGCCTTTATGACTGTTTCTCCTCTCGCAAAAACCCCGACCTTTCGGGGCTTTCCAACACCGTGCGGTAGCAGAACAATCGTGTCTATTCTGTTCTCGGGCTTCTTCATGTCCACATTTCTCAGATTCACTGCCATCTCCACAGTCTCGGTGAATTTTCTGCCCTTTGACTTCGATATCGCCTCATTTATCGCCTTTACAAGCTCATCTTTCCCAACGAGCATTTCATCCCTCCCGTAGTGCTGCGGCCTTTTTGGGCCTCCTACGGATTTCAAACATCAGACCTACGGTATTTTAAATTATCGCTTCAGCTCTTCTTCTTTCTGAGCTTCTGAACCTCGTATTTCTCCTTCTCTTCTTTTCTCTCCAGTTCTTCTTTGGTCTTCTCCTTTGTGGCTTTTCCAAATCCAGCGAAGACCCACTTCTGCGAGAAGCCCCTGCTCTTCCTGTAGTAAGCTCCGCATCCGCATTCTTGAATTCCGAATTTCTCGTCAACAGCTACTTTCTTTCCACAGAATTTGCACACGATCTCCATATTCTTCCCCCCTACGCTCTCTGTAGGTTCACCTCTATCCACATTTTTATCTCCTTTTTGGGCATTGCGCCAACTATTTGATCCACGGCCTTTCCATTTTTGAAGAAGATTAGCGTTGGTATTGCTGAAATTCCAAATCTCGCTGCAATGCTGTGGTTTTCGTCGACATTCAGCTTACCGAATGCTACCTTCCCGCTGTATTCCCTTGCAAGCTCTTCAAATACTGGAGCGATGTACCTGCAGGGCATGCACCACTCAGCCCAGAAATCCACAACTGCATACTCATTCTTCCTGATGAACTCTTCAAAGTTCCCTGAATCGAGCTTCACTGGTGTACTCAGACTGCTCTCTTTTCTTTCAGCCATTTTCATCAACTCCATGAGCTTTCTCCTTCGTATCTCTTCCAGTTCGTCCATGGTATTTAGATTTTGCCATCTGTTTTAAATTTTTGGTGCACGTCAAGCATTCGTCATTTTGTGTTCTATCGAAAAAATTTTATAATGTAGAACTTCATGTCTCTTATGGCATACTGGCTCTGCATAACGACGCGAGAGAACTGGGAAGTCATAAGGAGCAGGAATGTGTGGGGAGTTTCAGAGAGGCACAGGAATACGATTGCGAGGGTAAAAAAAGGCGACAGACTTCTTATTTATCTCAAGCAGGAGAGAAAAGAGGACAGGATTGAAGAACCAAGAATCGTTGCTGAATACGAGGTCTTTTCTGAGGTTTTCAGGGATCCCTCAAGGATCTTCAAATCACCGAAAGGAATGGTAAGCGAAACTTTTCCGTTCAGAATAAATATAACACCCGTGGAGGTCTTCAGCGTGCCTGTTGAGTTCAAGCCTCTGATTCCAAAGCTCGAATTCATAAAGAACAAGAAAAAATGGACCGGACATCTGATGGGAAAGGCTATGAAGGAGATCAGCGAGAAAGATTACAGGCTGATTCTATCGGCAAAGAAAAAATAAAATTCTCGAGTAGCCTTGGTTATGAACCTGAGAAGTGCGCTCGAAGTCGTGAAACCAGAGGTTCTGGAGGGTGAACTCAGGCACTACGAAGTTTTAGAGACTCTTAAGCGAATGGGGTTGATGGATAAACCCGTAATTTTGACTGTAGAGGGAAAAAGAGTTGCCAAAAACTTTGTTAGCTCCAGAGACGTTCTTGCGCGTTATTTGGGTGCGGATCCAAGGATTTTAGCGGTTGAGCTTTCAAGGATTTATGAGAGGGAAGAGAAGATAACCCTTAGGGAATTCTCCGAGCTCGGATTGAAAAAAAGGAAGGTGAACATGTTCGAGCTGCCCATAATAAAGTATTTTCCGGGAGACAGATCGAGATACGTCACCGGAGGGGTTGTGATAGCAAAAGAGGAGCATTACAACGCAAGCATTCACAGGATGATGCTCTTGGACGAGAGGAGCTTTGCAGTTCGCTTAGTTGCTCCGAGGCACACGTATCTGATGTGGAGAGAAGCGGTGGAGAATGGCGAGGAGCTCAGGGTTGCTGTCTGCATAGGCGTACATCCGCTCTTTCTGCTCGCCTCCGCTACCAGGGTAGGAGTAGGAGAAGAGTTTGGTTACGCCTCCAAGCTTATGGGAGGTCTGACTCTTTACAGGAAGGGGGAAATGCTTGTTCCTGATTCTGAAATCGTGCTCCTTGGCAGAATAACGGCAGAAACTGCAGATGAGGGACCATTTGTGGACATAACTGGAACTTACGATGAGATAAGAAGGGAACCAATTCTCGTGATCGACGAGTTCTACGCAAAGGAGGACTTCATATACTACTCGATAACCCCAGGAGGAATGGAACACCGCATTCTGATGGGAGTTCCTTACGAACCAGTGATTTACCGTTTCGTTTCAAACGTCTGCAAGGTTAAAAACGTCGCAACGACTCTGGGGAGCAGAAATTACTTCCATGCGATCGTTCAGATAGAGAAGAGAACAGAGGGGGACGCGAAGAATGCAATTTTGGCAGCTCTTTCTGCAAATCCCAGTCTGAAGGGTGTAATCGTTGTAGATGAGGACATCGACATTTTCAGCTATGAGGATGTTGACTACGCAATTGCAACGAGATTTCAGGCCGATCGCGACCTTGTGATTGTGAAAGGTGCTAGGGGGAGCAGTCTTGATCCTTCAGCCGATGAAACAACGGCGAAGTGGGGTATAGATGCAACGAAACCGCTGAAAAGGGCGAAAGAGTTTGAGAGGGTGATATGATCGTTCTCACATCGCTGGAAAGTCGTTAATCGAATACGTGCACAGAGGTAGCCTTGAAGCTTATAAATACTTCCTCCCCCTCTGAAAGGCGCATATCGAGAAAGGAGGCCTTTGTGATGTAGGCAGAAAAGTTCAATTCGCCCGCTCTTAGCCAGAGTTTCACGATCGTTCCCAGGTCTTCAAAGCTCTGAATAGATGCCTCGAAGTTATTTCTGGCAGAACTTAGGGTTCTCTCTTTTGAGATGAGAATGCTTTCGGGTGGAATTACGATCTTGATCTTCCCTCTGCTCGGTCTTGCAATCTCTATCTTCAGTCCCCCCACTTCAACCGTGTTTCCGTTCGCCTGCCCTTCGAAGACGTTCTCGTGGCCAAGAAACCTCGCAACCATCTCGTTTTTGGGCTTGGAGAAAACATGCCCGATTTCGCCAACCTGTTCGAGCTTACCAGCGATCATGACTCCAACCCTGTCTCCCAGAAACATCGCCTCTTCAAATGAGTGCGTAACGTGGATTGCTGTGAAGCCAAGCTCTCTTCGCCACCTCTTCATTTCTCTCATGAGCCTTCCCCTCATGTTTGGGTCTACGCTTGAAAAAGGTTCATCCAGAAGAATGAGCCTGGGCTTCAGCACAAGAGCTCTGGCAATTGCAACTCTCTGCTGTTCACCCCCACTCAGAGTTTTAACATCTCTTCCTAGCAGATTGGATATTTCCAAGACCTCTGCAATCCCATGCACCTCTTTCTGAATCTCCTCTATAGGGTATTTTCTCAGCCTGAGTCCGTATGCGATGTTCTCGAAAGTGTTCAGATGCGGAAACAGCCCGTAATTCTGCGGGATGTATGCGATTTTCCTTTTTTCAGGTGGCAGGTGGGTTATGTCTTTGCCTTCGAGCAGAATTTTACCGCTTTCGGGCTTAAAAATGCCAGCAATTGTCTCCAAGAGCATTGTCTTTCCAGCTCCACTTGGTCCGAGGATTATGAAGTATTCTCCGTGCTTTACTTCAAAGCTTACACCTTCAAACCTGAAATTATTCCAGCTTTTGGACAAATTTTCAACCCTTAGCAATTGAAACCCTCCTGAGTATTACGAAAAGCCCGAGGCTGAGCAGGATCAAGATTACTGCTATTGGTTTTGCAGAATTTAGGCCATAGTTGTTGAAGTAGTCCATCACGAGCACCTGTGCGGTCTTTGGATAGTAGGCGACGATTAAAATCGCTCCAACCTCACTCATGGCTCTGGCCCAGGTCATTATCGCTCCAGTTAGTATGGAATGCATTGCAAGCGGTAGAGAAACTGTAAAGAAAGCTTTTAGTCTGCTCGCCCCGAGAGTTCTGGCAACGAACTCGACTTTCTCTTCAATCGCAGCAAATCCGTCTCTTGCAGAATTTACAGTAAAGGAGGCAGAAACAAAGAGCATTGCAGCTATTATGCCGATGTAGTTATCCAGTATCGCGTTTGAAAATGCGAGCAGAAGCATTATGCCCACTACAGAGTGCGGGATCACGACAGGAAGATCGATGATTGCCTGAACGAAGCTCTTTCCATAAAAGTCAGTTCTTGCGAGAAGATAACCTAAGGGTACACCAAAAAGAAGTGCTATAAGCATGGTTGCGGTGGAAGTTAAGACTGAGTTAGCAAGGGAGCTCAGAACCAATTCATCGCCCAATGCATTGAGGAGGGAGTTTAAATCGAGTAGCTGGTGCGAGATCATTAGCGCTATCGGGAGTATGATGTAGAGGACCAAAAAGGATCCGATTATCGCAAGGAAAATTGAAAAAAGGTCTCTCATGACAAAACACCCCTGAGCTCCTCTGGAATGCTTCCTACGATTTTCGGGCTCATCGTTTCGTGGTAGTTTCGCTCGAAAATCTCTTTCCCTTTCTCGCCAAGCATGAAGGTGAGGAAGTCAAGGGCGACTCTTTTGTTCGGTGCATCCTTTAAAACGGTGACACCATATACTATCGGTTCTCCCCTGATCATCTGATTTCTGATGACCACGCTCACCTGCGCATAGCAGTCAAGCTTTTCGTAACTTCCGAGATTTATTTCTGGCGGGAGCTCGATGAATTCCAGCCCATGCTGCTTTGCGACGCTTTTGTACGTGAAAATGTAGTCTAGTGCCCCGCTTTCGAGCAGTGCGGAAAGGTCGACTTCCTTTGGTCTAATGACGATCTTTTCATTTGTTTGAATTCTTTCGGGAACGATAATAAAACCATCGCTAAACCGAATGTTCGAATTGGCTTCAATTAGTTCTTTAAAGACTCCTTTGCCGTAGTAAGCATCGGATAGCTTTAAAACCATCAGAGTCCTGTAACCGCAGGGATCTGCGCTGGGATCGCTGAAGCCGAATTTAACGTCTCTCTTCAATATCTCGAACCAATTTGAGCCATTTACTTCCTCCCTGTATTTGCTTCCTTTTGAGAAAGCCAG
>CAZZIT010000161.1:0-2481 GCA_964654365.1 uncultured archaeon | reverse complement strand
GCAGGAAATCCATCAACGGCCATCGCAATTAAAAGCTTTTGCTGGGCTTTGCTGTAATTGTCCACCATCTTCTGAATTGCTATCTTTGCCTCCTCAAGAAGCTCCCTGAACTCCATTATTAGCCCATCTCTTTTCATCTTTAGCAATGCATGACCGCGAACAGCCATCCTTATTCTTCTTCTGAGCTTTATGAGCTCCATTCTTGTTGGCTGAACTTCTACCATGGTCTCTCCCTTTAAAAAATTTAGGAGGATTTCTTCTTTCTGTATGCGGGATGATACTTCTCTATGTACTTCTTTTCTAACTTCGTCAGTTCTCTCTCTGGAAGCATCGCAAGGAGCTCCCATCCCAAGTCGAGCGTTGTTTCAATGTCCCTGTCCTCATATTTACCCTGATTCACGAATCTGCGCTCAAATTCGTCCGCGAACTTGAGGAACATCCTGTCCCTTTCGCTAAGCGCTTCTTCGCCAACGATGGCAACTAAGCCTCTGAGATCCACGCCCTCTGCGTAAGCTGCGTACATCTGGTCGTTCCACTGCTTGTGGTCGTCTCTCGTCATTCCCTCTCCGATTCCCTCCTTCATCAGCCTGCTAAGCGATGGAAGCACGTTGATGGGCGGGTATATTCCCTTAGCATGCAGCTCTCTGCTGAGCACAATCTGTCCCTCGGTTATGTAGCCAGTAAGATCGGGTATCGGATGTGTTATGTCGTCAGCGGGCATCGTGAGGATCGGGAACTGCGTAATTGTGCCCTTCCTCCCGCGAATTCTTCCAGCTCTCTCGTAGATCGTCGCAAGATCTGTGTACATGTAGCCAGGATACCCTCTTCTACCGGGAACTTCCTCTCTTGCTGCACTAATCTCTCGCAGCGCTTCGCAGTAGTTCGTCATGTCCGTGAGTATGACGAGAACGTGGTAGTCGTAGGTGTATGCGAGGTACTCCGCTGCTGTAAGCGCCATTCTCGGAGTGATAATTCTCTCAATTGCGGGATCCTTAGCGAGATTGAGGAAAACAACCGCTCTTTCCAGGGCTCCCGTTCTTTCGAATTCTTTCATGAACTGATAGGCTTCCTCGTAGGTTATTCCCATTGCTGCAAAAACCACTGCGAACTCCTCAGCTTGGCCACGAACCTTTGCCTGGCGAGCAATCTGCAGAGCAATGTCGTTGTGCGGCAAACCGCTTCCGCTGAAAATCGGAAGCTTTTGACCCCTGACAAGGGTGTTCATTCCGTCGATTGCAGAAATTCCCGTCTGGATGAACTCTCTTGGATACTTTCTCGCATAGGGGTTGATTGCGGAACCGATTATCGGAATTCTCTCTTCGGGGATTATCGGAGGCCCGCCGTCGATCGGTTCGCCAGAACCGCTAAGAATTCTGCCAAGCAAATCCTTCGAACAGCTGAGCTTTACAATGTCGCCAGTAAAACGAACTGCGCAGCTCTTATCAATGCCCCTCGTTCCTTCGAACATCTGCACGACAACTATGTTCTTCGAGGTATCGAGAACCTGTCCTTTTCTCGTGGAACCATCTGGAAGCACAACGTTGACGAGCTCTCCATAAGCAACAGGTCTCGTTTTTTCAACAAAAATAAGCGGCCCCGAAACCTGCGTTATCGTCTTGTATTCCTCCATAATCACACCCCTAAGCTCTTCTTCATCTTTTCAAGCGCCCTATTCATTGCAGTCCTGTAATCCCGCTCAAGTTTGCTTCTCATGAATTCATCGAATCCCTCCACTTTTTCAATCTCCTCATAGGTCTTCCCCGCTTCCAATGCCTTGTAGAACCAGTCGTTCACGGCCTTTATTGCCTTTAGCATGTCATACTGCTTTTTAATGTCGCAGTAGCTGTCAACCTCGTGATAAGCGTACTGTGAGAGGTAGAATTCCCTGATTATTCTCGCAACAAGCAGAAGCACCCTCTGAGATTCAGGCAGCGCATCGCTACCAACGAGCATTACTATCTCCTGCAAAGTCGCCTCCTCCTGCAGAACTCCCATCGCCCATGTTCTCAGTTCATTCCAGTCTGGAGCAACGTTTTTCTCATACCAATCCGCAAGAGTGCCAGTGTAGAGGCTGTAGCTGATAAGCCAGTTTATTGCAGGGAAATGCCTTCTGCCTGCGAGCTTCGCATCGAGTCCCCAGAATGCCTTTACTATTCTCAGCGTGTTCTGAGTTACAGGTTCGCTGAAGTCTCCGCCAGGAGGCGAAACTGCACCGACCACGCTTACACTTCCAATCTCGCCGCAGAGAGTTTTTACCCTTCCCGCTCTCTCGTAGAATTCGGCAAGCCTTGAAGCAAGGTAAGCAGGATATCCCTCTTCGCCTGGCATTTCCTCGAGTCTCCCAGAAAGCTCTCTCATCGCCTCAGCCCATCTGCTCGTGGAGTCTGCCTGCAAAGCGACGTCGTAACCCATGTCTCTGAAGTACTCCGCAATGGTTATCCCCGTGTAAACGCTCGCTTCTCTTGCAGCGACGGGCATGTT
>CAZZIT010000160.1:0-5801 GCA_964654365.1 uncultured archaeon | reverse complement strand
TCGACATTCCAAGCAGAATACCATACCAGGGAGAAGTTGAAGTCAAAATAGTCACGGATCCGGGCAAGAGGGAGAGAGCTCACGTTACTTGGGTGCTTGAAGGCTCTAACATCAAGGCAAGACCATCAGCATTCGGCTATTCGGATGAATATTCCATAGACTCAAACAACGAGGTCAGCTTCCGCCTGAATCTCAAGGACTACTATGATGAAAAGCGTAGGGCAATTGATCCAGGTCTCTACGTATTCACAGTTAAACTATACTTGGACAACGATGAGGCTGACAGGGTCCAGAAGCTCGTTGAAATATCCTCAGTCTCGCTTGACGTTACGATCGAACCTGATGTGATAGTTATTGGAGACCAGATCAAGGTGACAGTGCAGACCAATAGGGAAGGCGTTGCTGGTTACAGCGATATCTGGGTCACAATGGTTGGAGCCAACTACAAGGCCGTGCAGCAGGTAACGCTCGACAGCACAGGAAAGGGAAGCGTAACCTTTGAAACATTGGGACTGGCAGACGGAACTTACAAGCTCTACATCAGAGACACGATGGGCACAGGTGATGGTCTAACTCTTGCAGAAGAACTCTACGACCTCGATCCAGCCGATTCGGCCGCAAGACAATACAAAGCAGATGACGACGTACTGGTAGTGAGGACGATCCAGATCCTGAAGGAGAAGCCGACGCCGACTCCGACCACGCCACCTCCGACAACACCACCTGAGACAACGCCACCAGAGACAACCACGCCAACACCGACAACACCAATGCCAACAACGCCAACACCGACAACAACTCCAGCTGGAGGAATTCCTGGCTTTGAAGCGATCTTCGCAATCGCTGGACTGCTCGCGGTAGCATACCTCCTGAGGAGGAGGCAGTAAAACCAAAATTTTTTCCCATTTTTTAACTTTTTACAAGCTCGAACAGGGTTTTAAAATCCCTGTTTGCTTTCTGCGAAGCAATTATCGCGATTTATCGCGATTCCTTAGTGTCGCGCAGCTTAAAAATCGATTAAAGCCCTATAGAAAAGGAGCAGAATAAATTAAGAATTGGAGAATTTAAAGCTCCGCCTCGAAATCCTCCACCGTGTAGCTGAAGGGCTCTCCCCTCGCCTTCTTAATCTCTCTTGCTATGAGCCAGTATATCAAAGCCAAGGCCTTTCTACCCTTGTTGTTTGTCGGAATCACCAGATCCACATCAGCTGTGCTGTTGTTGGTATCGCAGAGCGCGATGACTGGAATACCGATCTTCGTCGCCTCTGCTATAGCTTGCCTGTCTATCGCGGGATCGTTTACGAAAACGATGTCGGGCTCCGTGTATTCCTTTATGTTGGGATTCGTCAGCGTTCCGGGCACGAATCTGTCGATAATGTACTTTGCCCCTATTACTTCTGCAAGCTTTCTGACGGGCTTGTGCGCATACTGCCTTGCAGCAACCAGCAGAATCTTGGAGGGATCGTATCTCAGGAGAAGCTTTACGCATGCCCTTATCCTCTCGTCGAGCTTCTTTATGTCCAGGATGTAAAGCCCGTCCTGCCTGACCTTGAAGATGAACTCCGTCATGTCCCCGGTCTTAACCTGCGTCCCTATGTGCACACCTGCGGCAAGGTATTCTTCCGGCGGGATCAGGTACTCATACCCTGTTTCCATCATATTCTCACCATCTTTGCCCTAAGCAGTTCCTCAATTCTGAGCATTTCATTAAGCTTTGAAATTCTCTCCCCTCCAACAACACCCGTCTTTATTAACTTTGCGTTAAAGGCTACCGCCAGATGGGAAAGGTAGCTGTCTTCCGTCTCTCCGCTCCTGTGGCTCACGACGACGCTGAACCCGTTTTCCTTAGCAAGCCTCACGGCCCTAAGCGTTTCTGTGAGTGTTCCAACCTGGTTTGGCTTCACGAGGAGCGTGTTTCCTGCCCTCAGCTCTATTCCCCTCTTCAGTCTCTTCACATTTGTCACGAAGATGTCGTCACCGCAGACCATGCACTTAACCCTCTTTGTCAGCTCCGCAAAGCTCTCGAAGTCGTTCTCGTGGAAGGGGTCTTCGATGTAGAGCAAGTCGTACTCCTCGACAAGCCTTGCAACGTATTCCAGATTCCCCTCTCTGTCGAGCTTCTTATCGCCGTAAACGTAATAATTCCCGTCCCAGAGCTCGCTTGCAGCAAAGTCGATACCGATTCTGACATCAACACCAGTCTCACTCTCCACCTTCTCAACGGCTCTGCAAAGAATTTCGAAGGCGGTTTCATCGCTTATCTGCGCTGCCCATGCGCCCTCGTCGCCTTTGGCGCAGAAAATCCCTCTCAACCTCATCTCCTCTCTTATCTGTCTGTGAACTTCCGCATTTGTTCTCTGAGCCTCGAGAAAGCTCTTAGCTCCAGCGGGAATTACTAAGAATTCCTGAATGCTTGTCGAACCCTCTGCATGCTTCCCACCTCCGATCACGTTTCCGAGCGGATACGGAAGCTCTCTCGCAAAGGCGCCAGCGAGATATTGGCAGAGAGGAATCCCGAGGATCTCGGAGGCGCATTTGGCAACCGCAATGCTTGCGGATACGGCGAAATTTCCTCCGATGTTTGAGAAGTTCTCCGTGCCGTCTAAAGCCCTGAGGGCACTGTCGACTTCCTCCTGCTCGAAGACGCTGAGACCTATCAGTGCCTTGGAAACCTTTTCCTCGATCTCCTTGTATCTCCTCGGGCTTAAAACAACAGCTTCATCGCTTCCCGTTGAAGCTCCGCTTGGTGCCGAAGCTCTGCCAACGACTCCATCGCTTTCAACCTCGCATTCAACCGTTTCGCGCCCTCTGCTGTCAAAAACGATCCTGTAGCGTACGTCCTCAATTACCACTGAACCACCTCAGAACATGTCATACCTTTCGAGCCAGACAAATCTGTTGGACCTCCTCTTCACGGTTATTGGGATCACACCTTTCTCGAACTCCTCGATCGCGATCTCAATCGGATCCGTCTTGGGGGTATCTATCAGCACAGGGGCTCCCATTGCTATCTGCAGAGCCCTAGCCCCTATTATGCGGGCCTTTTCAAACCTCGTGTACTGAAACGGGAAATTTCCTTTAATGCAGACCACCTCTCACATGGGGCCGCCGAGATTTGAACTCGGGTCACGGCGTCCCGAACGCCGAAGGATATACCAGGCTACCCCACGGCCCCCCGGAATTTTGCAATTTCGCCGATTACAGATTTGTGGGTTATAAACATCCTTCTGCAGCAGTATCTCTCGAGCCCGAGCTCGTCGAGCGCCTCTTTCTGGGATTTCCCCTCCCTTAAGAGTTCGAGGTATCTCTCGTAAAGGTGCCCTATTACGGCACCGCAGGAAAAGCACCTTATCGGGAAGTCGCTTGCTCTCTCCTCTTTAAGTGACAGAGAGATCACCTGTAGGAGGTCTGCCTCCTCTTCCTCGCTCCTCTTCCTCCCTGAAGCTTTGGAAGTTTTCTCCTGACGTCGTTTACGAGAAGGGTTCTGTCGTATTGGAGGAAGAGCTTTCTTAGCTCCTCATCTCCTGTGAACTCGACTATGGCCCTTGCAATCGCTGTTCTCGCAGCCTCCGCCTGACCCATTATTCCACCCCCCGATACCTTCACGTCAATGTCGATCTTGTTCACGAGCTCCTTAGCCATCAATACCGGTTCCATCATCACCTTCTTCGGCAGCTCCTGCGGGAATATCTCGATCGGAATCTTGTTGATCCTTATTCTGCCCGCTCCCTCCCTAGCCACGGCCCTTGCAACGGCTGTTTTCCTCTTCCCGCTCGTGACCACGACCTTCACTTTGCCCACCCCAGGTGTTTACTAACCTCTTCAAGTGATACGAACTTCTCTGTTTTTGAAACTTTCTCAAGCAATGCGTTCTCGACCCTCTCGAAACTAACATTTTTGAGCTCTTCGGGAACCCCTATGAAAACCCTCAGCCTTCTGTATGCTTCTCTCCCCCTCCTGCTGCTCCATGGAAGCATGCCCCTGACGGTCCTCTTGAAGATCTTCTCGGGATGTTTCGGGAAGTATGGTCCTTTCTCCTTGCTTCCCCTGTCGAATTTGTCCTTGTACCTCTGAAAGACTGCCCTCTTCTCTCCCGTGATGACAGCCTTCTCGGCATTCACGACCACTATCCTTTCTCCCTTTAGTAATCTTTTTGCGATGACACTCGAAAGCCTTCCAAGGATATGGCCAGAAGCATCAATGACAACGTATTCCCCTCCAAGTGTCTCGAGCACCCTCTTTACGTTCATAATACCACCTTAAGTCAGTATCCTGACGCCCCTACCTGAAGGATTCAGCTTCAGGAGATCTTCAATGCTCATCCACTCTCCGCCAGCTTCTTTAATCTTTGTCTTGGCCGTAGCGGAAAAGCTGAAGGCCGCAACCTTCACAGCTTTTCTAATCTCACCACCGAGAACCTTTCCCGGCACTACCACGTATTCGCCCTCATTCGCGTATTTCTCTATTTTGTCCAGTCCAACTTCTGCCCATCTTCTGGTTGGCGATGCGAGCCTTTCGGCCACGTATTTCCAGATATCCGCCTCATTCTTTGCGCTTTCCTTGAGCAGTAAGTCGATGAGATTCACAAGCCTCGGATTTGTCTTCCTCTTCTGAAGATTTCTGATCCTCCCCATATCTTGCACCTCGAAGTAATATCCCCGTTACCGTGCTGAATTTAAATTTTTGCTTGTGGAGTAGTTTTAAATACAAAGAGGGGAAGAAGTTTCGTGGAGGATTTCGAGATCGAGCTGCTGAAAATTCTCGAGGACAACGCAAGGGTCAACTACGATGAGTTGAGCGAGAGGCTTGGAGTTGATGTTGAGACGATAAGGAGTAGCATAAAAAAGCTCGAGGAGGAAGGAGTAATTCTCAAGTACAAGACGATCGTGAACTGGGAGAAGGTGCAGGAGGATTATGTTTATGCGATCATCAACGTCAAGGTCTCCCTATCGAGGGAAAAAGGGTACGATGACATTGCCAAGAGAATTGCGAAATTTCCTGAAGTGCACGCGGTTCGCCTCGTGAGCGGTGAGGCTGACTTTCAGGTTGTGATCAGAGGGAGGAGCCTGAAGGATGTTGCCTTCTTCGTTGCCGAGAAGATATCCACGATTCCCGAGGTTAGGGACACGATCACTCACTTCGTTTTGAGGACCTACAAGGAAGAAGGGGTGACTCTTTTTGCAGACGAGGAGGACAGGAGACTCGCCTTCGTCCCGTAGGCTCGCCAAGAAGGTTGAGGAGCTAAAACCTTCAGGAATCAGAAAGTTCTTCGATCTCGTTATCGGAAGGGATGACATAATAAGCCTCGGAGTCGGCGAGCCAGACTTTCCCGTTCCGTGGAGAATCAGGGAGGAAATGATATACTCCCTCGAAAAGGGCTACACTTCTTACACGTCAAACGCTGGGCTGATGGAGCTCAGGGAGGGGATTGCCGACTATTACCGCAGGTTTTCCCTTGAAACCTCGCCTGGCAGAATCCTAGTTACAACCGGAGCCAGCGAGGCAATTGACCTGGCGATAAGGGCAGTAACAGACTCAGGCGATCGGTTTCTGCTTCCAGAACCTTGCTATGTCAGCTACAGACCCCTTTTGAGCATTTGTGGAGGCGAAGCGATATCGATCCCCACGACTCCAGACTTTAAGCTCACGGGAGAGGCAATTGAAAGGTATGCGGACGATAAAACGAAGGCCATAATCCTCAACTATCCTGCAAACCCTACGGGGGTTAGCTACAGAAAGAAAGAGCTCGAGGAACTCGCAGATGCGATAATCGAGCACGACCTTTTGGTGATCTCGGACGAG
>CAZZIT010000159.1:0-5277 GCA_964654365.1 uncultured archaeon | reverse complement strand
TGGGTTCCCGACGTTTTCGCCAATGCGAATCCTATCTCAGTATCGATAATCGCATCCATTGCAAAATTCGTTCCGTTCATCGTTGCCTTCAAAGTAATCGCCATTACAGCAACCGAAATAACAGCCTCAGCTTTGATGCTCTTTGCAGTAATTTCCGCAATTTCTATGTTCGCCGGTAACATAGGGGCGCTTACGGCTCAGAATCCAGCGAGGATACTGGCTTACTCAACCGTTGCAAACATGGGGTACGTTCTTGCAGCATTTGTTGCGATCGTCGCATCCAAGGATCTGGTTTACTACGCGCTTGCAGGAGCTTTACTGCAGCTGTTCGTCAACGCTTTCGGAAAAGTTGGATTCTTCAATGCGATTAAAGGAGGAACTTCGAGCGTTTCGAGCTACATTCTGAGCTTTTCATTCATAGGTCTTCCGCCATTGATGGGCTTCTGGGGAAAGTTCTTCATAATATACGCTCTCGTTTTCTCGAATTACCTCTGGCTTGCAATTCTTCTCGTTCTCAACTCCGCCATCTCTATCCCCTACTACCTCAGACTTGTCAGGGTTACGAAGGTTAGCGAGCCAGAGATGATCACGAACGTCTTGGCAACTGCCACAGCTTTGCTGATGCTAATTACCCTGATCCCGCCAACCTGGTTTGTTGATCTCGTTTCGGAGGTGTTCGGATGATCGAAAATTTCATGGTTCTGGTTCTCATTGTTGCCGTGGCCATAGTAACGGACTTGGCAGTCCTGATTCTCATCAAAATTCTTCCTAGGTATCGCATTACAGCTGTGAAGGTTCAGAGGTTCGAGGCAGGAAACATCCCCGTTGGGCATCCAAAATGGGTTTTCCCCGTGCAGTACTTCGGCTTTGTCGTTTTATTCTTAGCCCTCGAGCCTGTATTCGTGCTGATTCTTCTCCTCTCTGCAGTAACCTCAGCGGACGTATACGCGTTCACCCTCATAGCACTCATACTGCTCCTTCCCGCACTTTATGTTGGTTACAGATACTCCTTAGACATTGCGGGACTCAGAAGAGGTGGTGGGAATGGATGAATTTTTGAGGTTCATACGCTCTGGAAAGCTCGCACCGCTGAAGAGCTGGGGAACAAAGTGGAGCCTCTGGCCTGTGCACCTTGTAACTGCCTGCTGCGGTGCTGAACTCGCACATGCTTTTGCCTGTGGCTATGATGGCGAGAGAATAGGGGCTCTGAACTACGGTATTGCGAGGCAGACAAACCTCATAATCGTTGAAGGAGCGATCACGAGAAAGATGGCTAAGGTGTTGAGGATAACGTGGGAGCAGATGCCAGACCCGAAGTTCGTAATTGTAATGGGAGCCTGTGGGCTTAATGGTGGAGTATTCTGGAACGGTTACAATCTTGTAAAGCCTTCTGAAGTTGTTCCCGTTGATTTCTTCATTCCTGGCTGTCCGCCTACTCCTGAAGCTCTTCTTCGCGGGATAAGGCAGCTTCAGAAAAAAATCGCAACAGGGGAGGCGGAGAGTTCGGCTGAATTCTACGATCTCAGACTCGAAAAGGGTAAGGCTTTGAAGTTTTTGCCAAGGAGTCCGAAGAGGATTGCCGAGACGCCTTTCGTGCTTGTCAACAAAGAGAAAAAGGTTGACTGGCAGTTCGGAACTCAGCTCTGCGATAGGCTGAGGAAATTGAACGTCGATTCGGTTGTGATAACGGCGAAGAACAGAATTGCGGTCAGGGTTTCAGCTGATAGACTGCGGGAAATTGCCTCCGAGCTAAAGAAGATCGGTTTTGACCACGTAAAATCCGTGAACGTGATAGATGTTCCCTCAGAAGGAAAGTTCATAGTGGAGTTCCACGTCTCCAGCTACTCCGTGAAAGAGCTCATGCCCGTAGTCATGAATCTCTTTACCGAGGTTCCAAGAAACGAGGCGAAGGTGAAGAGTCTTTCTGACATATTCCCGAGTGCGGATTACATGGAAAGGGAGATGCAGGATCTCTTTGGAATCTCGTTTGATGGAAACCCGTGGAAAGGTAAGTTTTTGCTTGCTCCAGATACTCCTGAATTTCCTCTGAGGAAGGATTTCAGGCTTCAAGAAGAGGTATACGTGGGGGATTGAAATGAAAGAAATCGCATTGGACGTGGCTGTTGAGCCTCCGAAGGAGTTTGAAAGTCTTTTTCTGCCTGTTCCGAAGGAATATGTGGAAGATGCTTACAGAAAGGACGAATTTCTGATCCTTGTTGGTCCACAGCATCCCGGAAGCGGACATATGAGACTCATCGTCCGCGTCAGTGGAGACGTGATCCAGGAGGTGATCCCGGATCCCGGATATGTTCACAGGGCTATTGAGAAGCTCGCAGAAAACAGGCTCTACGTCCAGAACATCCCGCTGGTGGAAAGACCCGCAATAATGGATTCTGCAAATTTGAATCTGGGTTACGTTAGGGCGATCGAAGAGGCAATGGACATAGAGGTGCCCGATAGGGCGAAGTATTTGAGGACGATCCTTGCAGAGCTCTGCAGGATCGGAACACACCTCTACGATGCTGCAATTCTCGCTGTTTTCCTCGGCCACACCACGGGCTTCATGTATCCCTTCGGCATAAGAGAGCTCATATGCGAGTCACTGGTTAAGATGACAGGAGCTAGATTCACCTCCTCGTTTATAATTCCCGGAGGTGTGAGGAGAGACGTTGAAAAGGCCACGCTTGACTGGGTATACTGGGCTACATTTGCGATCGAGAAGAGGCTTAAAAGCTTCGAGAGGATCTTCATAAGGAACCCCACGGTAATTGCAAGACTTAAAGACGTTGGCGTGTTGAGCAAGAGAGAGGCAATCGACTTTGGTGTTGTTGGCCCATTCCTCAGGGCAAGCGGAGTTGAATATGACGTCAGGAAAGTTGAACCTTATGAGGTTTACGATAGAGTGGACTGGGAAATCGTCGTCGCGGACGAGGGGGACAGCTATTCGAGATTTCTGGTTCGAGTGAACGAAGTTGCGCAGAGCATGCGTATAATCAGGCAGTGCATCGCAGAGATACCCGAGGGGAGGGTAATAAGCGACCAGATATGCGAGGACAATGACATACGCGGAGAGTTCCTCGACAGGCTTGCAGACCTCGTTTTACCTTCTGGCGAATACACCACCCTCACGGAGGCTGCAAGGGGATCTGTGGTATACACGATCGTGAGCGACGGTGAAAGCAACGTTCCTTATCGCTTCCGCATCGTAACTCCCGGCTGGCTTTATTTGCGAGGTTTCATGGAGTCTTTGCGAGGGGAAAGGCTTGCGGATCTGCAGGCAATTTATGGAAGTTTCGGTTACTTTCCTCCGGAGGCTGATAGGTGATGGATATGCTCGAATTTGCCATGCAAGTTTTCAGGGCTAACATGATGGACATCCCGCTGATAAATCCCATAGTTGAGGAGCTTATGGATGTTCCATGGGTCAACCTTATTGTTGCCCTCATCCTCTGGCGCCCGTTCTTCGCTGTTGTTGTGATGCCGGGACTCGTTGTCCTCATGCTATATCTGCTCTACATAGTCTGGTTTGAGAGAAAGCTTACTGCGAGAATTCAGTGGCGTGTTGGACCACTGGAAGTTTTCAGACCTTTGAGGGGGGCGATTCAGGCTCTTGCAGACGGTTTGAGATATTTCTTTCAGGAATCGATCGTTCACAGAGAGGCTCACAGGCCCTACTTCGTTCAGCTGCCGATCTTAGCATTCATTCCGGTGCTCCTCCCCATAGCGCTGATTCCAGCCGGAAACGTTGTTGGAATAAAGACGCCTTATGCAATTCCGCTCTTCGTCGCCCTCTTATCACTGATTCCTATTACTATCATTGCCATCGGCTGGGCTTCTAACAGCAGGTTCGCCTTCATAGGCTCGGTGAGGGAAGCCCTGATGTATGTTGCATACGAGATCCCGTTCATAATAGCAGCAATCTCAATGATATATCTCTACGGCAGCGCCGATCCTTACGTCGCTGTCGAGAAGCAGACGATTCCTGGAGCTCTGCTGAATCCCGTGGCCTGTTTGGTCTTCCTGATATCCATGCTCATGGCAACTTCACGCCTGCCATTCGAGATACCTGAGGCGGATCAGGAGATAGCCTTTGGACCCTTCGTGGAATACTCAGGAATGCTTTTCGGGCTCGTCATGGTTTTGGCTTATGAGAAGCTTTATCTGATGTCACTGCTTTTCACGATTTTATTCTTAGCTGGCTGGAGCGGTCCGCAGCTTGCAGTCCTCGGAGACCTCAACGCTCCTCTATGGCTCGTTGTAAAGACGCTCATCATGATCTCGATTCTTTCAATCGTCAGGTCGATGTACGCGCGTTACAGGATCGACCAGGCTTTGAGGTTTGGGTTCAGCTGGATTTTGGCATTCTCGATAATAGCTCTGGCAATCGGAGTGGTGTTGGGTTATGAAGGCGGAATTTAAGGCAAAAAAACTCGAAGTTCTGAAAATGCACATCGATGTCATCAGAGAAGCGTTTAAGCAGGCATTCGCTCCCGACAGGGTGACGGTAGAATATCCGAGAGAGAGAAAGAAATTTCCTCCTAACTTCAGGGGTTTGATCTTCTGCGAGAGAGAAAAGTGTATCAGCTGCTTCAGATGCGCTCACATTTGCCCTGCAAACGCAATCCAGATCTACTTCCACGATAAGGCATGGCCCGGAATAGACTACACGAAGTGCATATTCTGCCATTTCTGCGTGGACAGCTGCCCTACCGGTGCTTTGAGGGCGACGAAGATCCACGACGTTGCCTTTGCGACCATGGATGAGATGAAGTTAAGGGCGACTCAAACAACGAAGCCTCCCGAAGTTTTCCGTGAAGATTCGGTCACAGTTGACTACTCTGTTGACGAAAGGGGTTGGAGTTTGGTAAGAGTAAAGGAGAGGGACGAGCTTGTCGTCGAAGCTCCCCCACCGAGGTTAAAGAGGAGAGTTTCATACTGCGCAGATCCCGAAAGCTGCCTCGGTTGCAGACTGTGCGTGGAGTACTGCCCAAGCGACGCAATTTCGGTGGACAGAAAGGCGAACAAGCTAAGGATTTTGGAAGAAAAGTGCACGGGCTGCGGAATATGCGTCAGAAACTGTCCAATGAAGGTTCTCGAGCTCAGAGAGGTGAGATGATGCAGGAATGGAAGATCGTGTTGCCCGAGAAAAAGCACAAGAAGAAGTTCTTCGGAAACCTTCTCGAGGAGGTTATCAAACCGGGAATTTGCTCTCACTGCACGGCCTGCGCCGCCATCTGTCCTGTGAAGGGCATTACTGCGGGAGACAAGCCCATAGAC
>CAZZIT010000158.1:0-4005 GCA_964654365.1 uncultured archaeon | reverse complement strand
TCCTTTCAATCCTCATGGTTTCCGACATCAGGTATCCGAGAATTGGAGGAAAATATCTCGCCATTGCAGGCACAATCCTTCTGCTCGCAATCTTCTATTCCGAACTCTGCTATCTGCTGCTCTTTGCAGCCTTGCTTTATGCAGTATATCCTGCGGTGAGAGTATGGAGAAGAGGTTGATTGCTTCTTTTGAGGCAGGAATAAAGCTTGGTGCCCTTTTTCACCAGTTCGTAGGAGTTCCAGTGTCGGAGAAGAACGTCGAACTGCTTGAGAAGGCCATGGAAAGCTGTATGAAGCTTCAGCCCTACGTGGTCGATGCTGAGGTAAGAATCGAGAGAGAAAAGCTGAAGGATGTCTCGGATTTCGGTTATACTTCCCTTTCACCCGAGATGCTGAGGGCAAGGGTTACAGTCGAATTCGAGGGCGAGAGGGTGGAGGCTGTTCTCGAATGGAATGAAAAACTCCGATATCCGCTCATGAGGCTCCTATGAAAAGTTTTAAATTCCATGAAAATGCCTACTCTGGAGGGTGTAGATATGGCAAGAATGCACAAGAGCAGAAGAGGCAAGTCAGGATCGAAGAGAGTATACCGCACTTCACCGCCAGAGTGGGTGGAGATTTCGGCGCAGGAAGTGGAGAAAAAGATCATAGAGCTCTACAATGAGGGCCTAGAGCCCTCGAAGATAGGAATGATCCTGCGCGATCGCTACGGTATCCCATCGGTGAAGCAGGTCACGGGTAAGAGAATAGTCGAAATCCTGAAAGCCAACGGAATCCAGATGAAGTATCCGGAAGACCTCAAGGCGCTCATAAAAAAGGCATTAAACCTCAGGAGACACCTTGAGATGCACAAGAAAGACCTGCACAACAGAAGGGGGCTGCAGCTGATCGAGGCGAAGATCTGGAGGCTCTCGAGCTACTACAAGGAAGTGGGCGTGCTACCAGCGGACTGGTCCTACGATCCAGAGAAGCTCCGAGTTGAGCTCTCTTAATTATGCTATCCAGAAGAAACGGAGTTCTTTTCATTGAAGACGTATCTGCGGTGGAAATAGCAGAGCAATACGGCACTCCCGTATACGTAACCTCGAAATCGCAGCTCGAAAGGAATATCGAGGCATACAAAAGGGCGTTCCCTGAGGCTGAGAAGCTATACGCGGTAAAGGCCAACAACAATCTCGCTCTGATGAAGATAATAGCTTCCAGCGGCTTCGGTGCAGATGTATTCAGCTCCGGAGAACTATACTTGGCTCTTTTAGCGGGATTTAAGAGGGAGAGGATACTGTTCAACGGAAACTCGAAGAGCGATTCGGAAATTGAAATGGGTATCTCAGCAAACGTTAAGTTCAGCGTGGATAGCTTTGACGAGCTTAGCACCATTGAAAGCATCGCGGAAAGAGAGGGAAGAGAAGTGGAGATAGCTTTCCGCATAAATCCGGACATAGATCCGAAGACGCATCCGAAGATAGCAACAGGGCTCAGGGAGTCCAAGTTCGGAATTCCAGAAGAGGAGGCGATAAAGGTCTACGAGATCGCATTATGCATGAGGAAAGTGATCCCGAAGGGCATACACTGCCACATCGGAAGTCAGATTCTTGAAACTTCTCCATTTGTAAGTGCAATGCGAAAAATTGGCAGGATTGCCATGGAGTTGGAGAAGCTCGGCGTTGAGCTGGAATTTATAGACATGGGTGGTGGACTGGGAATAGACTACGAGGGAAAGGGTGCGATCACCCCAGAAGACCTCGCAAGAGATCTGCTGCCTGCCTTCGAAGATGTACTTTCTGTCCTAAAATCAGAGCCAAAGCTATGGCTCGAGCCCGGTAGAAGCATTGTTGGAAATACAACGATACTCCTGACGAGGGTCAATGCTGTGAAAAAGGGCTACAGGAACTTCGTAGCAGTCGACGCCGGGTTCAACCTGCTGATCAGACCTGCGATGTATGGAGCGTTTCACAGAGTTCTGGTCGCAAACAAGGAGGGAGGGGAAGAGGACATTTACACCATCGTTGGACCGATCTGCGAAAGCGGAGACGTGCTTGCAAGGGACAGGAGGCTTCCGAAAATTGAAAAAGGGGACTTAATAGCAATACTTGACGCTGGAGCATATGGATTTTCCATGAGTAGCCAGTACAACGGCAGGCCAAGGTGTGCGGAGGTTATCGTTCATGGCAGGAGAACTGCTCTGATCAGGGAGCGCGAAACGATAAGTGACCTGATAAGCAGGCAGAGGATCCCAGAGTGGATCTGAATTTCCGAGAAACTTTTTTCTGCCCTGAATAAAAATAGAGGCATGAAGGTCGTGTGGAGCATAGCTAAGGGGGAGTTCAGCATAGGCGACTATTACTACTTCTCCAAGTTAAACAGGATTGCAGAGAGGGATGGAATTGAAATGGACGAGGTGAAGAGCTTCAAGAAGCTCGGAAATTACGATCTGATCGTGTTCAACTACCCGGAGATAAAGTTCACAAGCGGCGAAGCGGTGAGAATAAAGAAATGGGCTGAAGAGGGAAAGAAAATAGTTCTCTCCGGCTACTTCTCCAACGTCGACGGTGTTGCGGCCAATGTGAACAGGGTATCGAGGCAGTTTGGAGTGACGATAAACTACGATGTTCTGAAGGATCCCGAGAGAAATGCGGGAGACGAGATGTTCCCAGTAGCAAAATGCGATGAGCTTGAGGTCGTGATGCCATGTTCCGCCTCTGTAAGCGGTGGAAAAGGCTTCGTAATCGGCAAAGGTGTTTTTGGAGCGGTTAGTGGAAACGTTCTAGTGCTCGGAACCTGCGTTTTCTGGGACAACTACTCCATCGATCTCGCACAGAACAAAGAATTTGCGCTCAGGATCCTCAGAGGGGAGTTCTGATGAGGGGATTTTTGATAATAGGCAACGAAGCCTTCACCGAACCATTCAATCTGAGCGACCTTCCCGGAGCCGGAAGGGTTGACGTGCTATGCAGATGTGTCTCTCAGGCTCTTTTTCTTTCCCATTCCATTCGTAAGGGGGTTGAAGTTTATCTGCTGTTGCTTGGAAAACCAGATCCTCCAAAAGCAATAAGGATCAGGAGCGATGAGCTTCGCAGGATGTCTCCAGATGAGAGAAACATTGCAGGACACATAAGGAAGGCTGTCAGCTTCAAGCCTTCAGGGGATTGGCTGGAAGTGAATTCCGGCGTCTACGTTTCAAGAAAAAATCTCGATGAATTGCTTTCCGAACTTTCAAAAAGCTACAGGATCTACTATCTCAGGGAAGATGGAAAGGACATTCGTGAAGAGGTTGCAAAGCTGAGGGATTCGCTTTTCGTCCTCGGTGACCATCTCGGAGTCAAAAGAGAGGATGAGGAAAAGATCCTCGAATTTGCCACGGGAATCCTAAGCGTTTCAAGGCTATCCCTCATGGCCGATCAGTGCATCGCGATTCTGAACTACGAGCTCGACAGATGCGACGCTTAGGCAATTTTCACTTTTGAAATTTCATAAAGAAAATTTCAACTTAGAAAAAAGAAATTTCATTATACCAGAAAAACTATTTATATTTACCTTCAAAGCCTTCAATGCCGGAAGAGGTGAGAGTATGGGAGGTTTGAGGAGGAATGAGAAAGGATTTACGGGCCTCGAAGCGGCGATAGTGCTGATAGCGTTCGTGGTGGTTGCAGCGGTCTTCAGCTACGTCATGCTCGGCGCTGGTTTCTACACAACGCAGAAGTCAAAGCAGGTCGTTGACACCGGAGTAAAGCAGGCTTCGAGCAGCTTAACGCTCGACGGGCAGTACATTTACCTGAACTGCACCACTACTGCACGCGGGGAAACGGGTTCAGACGGAAAAGTTGGTGCAATTTACTTCTACGTAACTCAGACAGCAGGCGGAAGCCCTGTAGACCTTGAAAAGACTTCCATAGCGATAACAAGTGCAACAGGATTCAAGCAGGTTTTCTACAACGAATCAAACGCTACGGATTGGTGGGATTATGACTCCATAGTTGGCGACGAAGATAACGTGGTCGAGATGAAC
>CAZZIT010000157.1:0-2314 GCA_964654365.1 uncultured archaeon | reverse complement strand
CTCGCAATACCGTTCAGAAGGGCCGAGGACGCGATCAATTTCGCCCTTGAGACATTCCTGCACATGACTCCGATGGCAATGGAGTTCATGGATGAAAGGGCCGTGAGGATCGGAGAAAAGGTCAGCAGAAAGAGGTGGGTCAGCAAGGGGGGCGAGGCACACATACTCGCGATATTTGAGCACCGAGAGGAGGCTGAGGAATCTTCCGAGATCGCATTCAGGCATGGAGCAATAGATGTGTTCCTTCCAAGTCCGAGGGAACAGAGAGACCTCTTAGAGCTGCGCGGAAAGATCTACACTGGACTAAAGGAAAGGATAATCGAGATCCTTGACACTTGCCTCCCTCCTGCGACGATTCCTCTGTATTTGAAGACGAGCGAAGAGCTCGCAGGAAAATACGGGATAGAAATGGTAACCTACGGGCATCTTGGCGATGGAAACATACACCAGCACCCGCTTCTATTCGAAGGCTGGGAGAAAGTCTATCCGAAGTTCAGGAGAGAGCTGTTAAAGCTTGCTGTAAGCTTGGGAGGCGTTATAAGCGGTGAGCACGGAATAGGCGTGCTTAAGAGAGACGAGTTCAGGGAGCTATACCCTGAGCAATACAGAATCATGTTCGAGATAAAGAAACTCTTCGATCCGAATCTTATCCTGAATCCAGACAGGATCTTTTAAGGCTCAACGACAGTTCCAATTTTTTCCCCTCTTACGACTTTCAGGATGTTCTCTGGCTCGCCCCTGAAGATTATCGTCTTTATCCTGCTCCTCTCTATTATCTTTGCCGAAAGGAGATCGATCACTATGTTCGCACCCGCCTCCATCGAGGAACCTGCGACGAGTTTTACGAGCTCGGATGGAGTAATTCTCTCGAACATCCTTGCATTTGGATTCTTCTTCGGGTCATCTTCGTACACTCCGTCGACCGAGGTTGCGTTCAAAAAAAGGTCGGCATTCACGAATTCCGCAAGGAGCGCAGAGGTTGCATCTGTCGTGTGCCCGGGAAAAGTGCCACCCATGACCACAGCCCTGTAACTCCTGCCGAGCTCTTCGGCCTCGATGAAGTTCTCCGGGATCCTCTTTGCGGAATTCTTCATCGCATAGGCGAGTAGCATGGCATTTATTCTCGTAGCAGCAATTCCGAGATAATCGCACATCGTTTCATTCGCTCCAATCTCCCTTGCCTTCTTTATTAGCTCCCTCGCAAGCTTTCCACCGCCCACGACGACGAAGAGCTCGTGGTCTTTTGAAACTTCATCGAGGATCCTTGCGAAGCTCTTGATCCTTTCCGCAGTGCCCTCAAAAACGGAGCCTCCGAGCGAAAGGACGAGACGCATGAAATCCCTGAGCTCTTAATTTTATATTTTTTCCCCCACTCAGCAGATAGTAATTTATGCCCTCAGGGAGCAATTAAAGCGTGGAACTCACGAGAGATATTGCGGATGAGCTCAAAAGCTCCTACATAGACTACGCGATGAGCGTCATCGTGGGCAGAGCGCTGCCAGACGTGAGAGACGGCCTCAAGCCCGTGCAGAGAAGGATCCTCTACGCGATGCACGAGATGGGTTTGGGCAGCGATAGACCGTATAAAAAGTGCGCGAGAATAGTCGGAGAAGTCTTGGGTAAGTATCATCCCCACGGCGATGCTGCGGTGTATGAAGCGCTTGTAAGGCTCGCGCAGGATTTCACGATGAGATATCCGCTGATAGACGGGCAGGGTAACTTCGGAAGCATCGACGGCGATTCGCCTGCGGCGATGAGGTACACCGAGGCGAGGCTTTCGAGGATAGCAGAGGAGATGCTTGCCGACATAGAGAAAGAAACTGTCGATTTCGTGCCAAACTTCGACGCAACTCTGAAAGAACCAGCTGTTCTGCCTTCAAGGATCCCAAATCTCCTCGTGAACGGTTCAAGCGGAATCGCAGTCGGAATGGCGACAAATATTCCACCGCACAACCTGACAGAGGTTTGCAATGCGATGGTCTACTACATAAAAAATCCTCAGGCAACAGTTGAAGAGCTAATGGAATTCATAAAAGGGCCCGATTTCCCCACGGGAGGAATAATAGTCGGTTTAGAAGGGATACTCGAGGCATACAGAACTGGCAGGGGAAAGATAACCATCAGAGGGAAGGCCGAGATCGAGGAGGACAGAATCGTTATCAGGGAGATCCCGTACATGGTGAACAAGGCAAGGCTCGTGGAGAGCATTGCAGAGCTTGCAAAGGACATGGAGGAGATAAGGACTGTGAGGGACGAATCCGACAGGGAGGGTATAAGAATCGTGGTCGAACTTCGCTCCAATGCGAATCCCGAA
>CAZZIT010000156.1:0-7614 GCA_964654365.1 uncultured archaeon | reverse complement strand
ATCCTTGATGTTCGCCGTCGTTGAAGAGTAAGGAAGTATTGAAAACTCAACTTCTGGCATTTCGTATTTTAAAATGTCAACGAGCTGCGCAGAAACCCTGTATCCGTAGCCACCGGGATCCAATGTTGCCCATCGCCAGTATTATTTCTCCGAGGTTCCCCCTTGCTCTCCTGAGGGCTGGGCGCAACAAGCGAAAAAAGTAGCCAACATCAAAACTCCTATTAATGCCCTCAAATGCATAACGCGTTGCGGTGTGAGAAGTATATAAGAATTTTGTGATATTATTTCGCTAACTATTTAATTTAGAATTTTACGGTTCGAAAATTCCAAGCTTCAGCAGCTTTCTCGTCTCCTCCTCAAACTTCCTGAGATCTTGTAGCCTGAAATCTTCTTCAAGAGCCTTTTTGAGCGCTTCAAGGTCAGATTCCATCTTTATTTCTCTTGTTCTCCCATATCTGCCCTTCGAAACTATTATTGAGTTTATAATCCCAAGAGAATCGAGTTCTGAGAGAAGATCGCTAACTCTGCGCTGGGTTAAAGCTTCAACACAAACCTTTCCGCAGAGTTTTTTGTAAACGCAGTAAACTTCTCCTGTCGTGAACTTATCTGAATTCTCGGCAAGAAGAGCCATGCTGTAGAGCAGTATCTTTGTGTGCAGGGGCAGAGTTCTCACGGTTTCGATCATGTAGTCCGTCTCTATCTTTCTCACAGCCTTTCTGACGTGCTTTATCCTTACCTTCGTATCCTTTTCCCTTTCCGCTATCTCAGCGCTAACTCTGAGAAGGTCGAGGGCTTTTCTCGCATCTCCATGTTCCTGCGCCGCAATAGCGCTGCAAAGCTGGATAACTCCATCTTCAAGAGCTCCCTCTGTGAATGCAAGCTCTGACCTCTGCCTGAGAATGTCCTCGAGCTGCTCCGCATTGTAGGGAGGGAAAACGAGCTCCTCCTCGCTGAGGGAGCTGAGAATTCTCGCATCCAAAAAGCTCTTGAATTTGAGATTGTTCGATATTCCGATCAGTGAAACCCTCGCGTTCTCGAGATCCGAGTTAATCCTCGTGAGGCTGTACAGCGCTTCCTCAGCCCTTTTCACGAGCTTGTCGATCTCGTCGAGAACCACGAGCATTTTTATACCCTTGCTATCTATTGTACTTCTCACCTCTTCGTAAACCTGGTCTGTGGGCCAGCCTGTCATGGGAACGTTTTTACCGAGTCTCCTCGCGATGCTTGCCAGAACTCTGTATGCAGTATCTATTATTTCACAATTCAGGTACAGAACCAGAACATTTGCCTTCATCCTGGCACTCACATCTTCCAAATTTTTTATTACGAACTTCACCGTGGCCGTCTTTCCAGTGCCAGTTTTGCCGTAGATAAAAATGTTAGATGGAGTTCCCCCCTTCAGGATTGGAGAAAGAAGCTCTACAAGCTGCTGAATCTGCTCTTCGCGGTGCGGTAAGCTTTCAGGTGTGTAGCTATGTCTTAGGACATCTCTATTTTTAAATATACTTGTGCTGTTAAGCAGACTGTCGAACAGATTCATTTGACCACCTCACGTTCTTCGATCTCCCTCCTTATAGCTTTTTCGATTTGCCATTTTTTTTATTTATGTTTTAATGATATTTATCGCCATGGTGGCGATTGGCAGCTTATTATTCTGCGATGAAAAACAATCTTGCTTCCTCAGCGATTTGCTCAACTTCCTCTATGCTTTTAAAAGGCCTTTTTTTGATGATCTCTGCAGCTCTCTGGCCGAGCAGGGCTTTCAACTGCTCGACCTTTGCTTTATTCACATTCAGGGGACTCTCAACGGCGGTTACGCTTCTGTATCCGTAATCGACAACCCTTGCATCAAGAAATGTGCCCCTTTTGTATTCTCCAACCAGCCCTACGAGGATCGGATAGGTTGCCATCTGCCTTGCAAAGCTAATCTTGCCCTCAACTTCTACCCTCAAATCCGTGAGCTTTCTGTACTTTGGCAAAATCCTGCGGAGCATGGGATTGTCGATCTCCTCCCTAACTCTTTTCTTGAAGGCATTGAAGTATCTTTTGTGCTTTAGAAGCTTACCGTAGCCTTCCTTTTCCATTGGAGTGCCGGGAAAGATCTTAACCTGCCTTATGTTTATCCTGCGGAGAAGCAAATTTCTGTCGAGCAGCTCTTTCAGAAATTCGAAGTTTTTCTCGAAGGTCTCCTTGGTTTCTCCCTTCAGACCTATGACGAAATTCAGCCCGGGGAGCAGGATCGGGAGCCCATTGTAGCTCGGGGTTCTGCCAAATCTGTTCATGAGCTCTATTGCAAACATTACTTCTTCAGCCGTCGCACAAAGGGCGTTTTTCTTGATGACCACTTCATCCGCACTCTCCAGTCCGAAGGCTGCAACATTACCGGGAGTCTGGTAAATGGCGATCGTCTTGATTATCTCCTTGGAATCTTCGGGATACTCTGCGATCGTCTTTGGATTCACGTTGTCCAAGTGCAGCGTTTTTATTTTGGGACATTTTTCCCAGATCGCCCTGTGGAACTGTCTCAAAGCCTCTGGATTCGGCTTTGGAAATTCGTGATTGAAATCGGCGAGATACGTGAAGAAGTCGGTCTGCTTTCCAAGTCGGAAATGCCTGACGCCAGCGTCGTAAAGGGCCTCAATTTCTGCTACTACATTTTCGGGATCCCTTACGAGAATTTTTTGAAATCTCTCGATGCAGAATGAGCATTTACCCCAGTAGCAACCTCTGTACGTTTCTACTTCGCAAATAATGTTTGGAAAATCCGGGTGTTGCTTTACAACATCTGCACCTGCGATCAGGAATTTATCGAGTTCGAATTCAACATCAAATAGCTCGCAGAACTTTCTTTCGAATGGAAACTCCATTACCTCGATTGATGCATCATTTAGCCGTGTGATATCCTCTTTTGAGAGCTCCAAGTAAATTGGCCCAAGAAGAACGTTTTTCTTGGCCAAATTCAGTCCAAAGATTTCTTTCTTACTTAAAGGCTTTCCTCCGATGTAGTTTCCAGGAACAGCTATTCCTGCTATGATGAAAAGGTAATCAAAGCTCCTTAACTCTTCCTTGAGCTTTCGATTCTCTCTGAAGCTGTCAATGGTCGTATAGACTGCCGAAATTCCAGCTGCTTTAAGGACTCCGTTTATGAACCTTGGATATGGAGAAACAAAGGGGGGAACACCCAGACAGGATGGTTCGTCCACGTAACCGTCGAGTATAAGAGCCTTCATCCACCCTGAATCTTCGCATTACCCCCTATGATGGAACCAACCAGCTGTATGTTCCTGATCTCGCACCTGTCATCAACAATGCTTCTCCAGAGTTTTACCTTGGAAAGTGTTGTGTTCTCGAAAACTATGCTCTCACTCACGTCCGAAGACTCGACCCTGCAACCTTCTCCGATGAACGTGTAGGGGCCGATTATGCTCCTTCCGCTGATCCTGGCCCCTTTCCCGATAACAACTGGCTCGATTACCTTAACGGACTTCTCGATCTCCGCCGATCTGTCGACATAATGGTCGGTGTAACTCTTGAACGCTTCTATGTATGAATCGGGATTTCCAACATCATACCAGCTTCCGTTGAAGGGATAACCGTAGACCTCTTCTTTCAGGCAGAGATAGCTTATGAAGTCTCCGAGGTTGTCGCTCTTTCTATTTTTTTCAACGTATTCCAGAAGAACTTCGACGCTCCCCTTCGGAATGAGGTAGAGTCCTATGCCGATCAAGGTTGAGGGCGGCTTTTCAGGCTTTTCGTAAAACCTCACGATCCTCTCACCCTCGAGTTCTGCGACTCCGTATCTTCTGGCCAGCTCGAAATCGCCAACGTCGTATAAGGCTACCAAGGGCCTTCTCAATTCCTCGAATTTCCTGTAGAAATCCTTTATCTGGAAAGAGAAAACGTTATCGCCCGCAACTACGAGAATATCCTCCCTTATGTCCTTAGCAATTTCAGCAAGAGCCCTTACAGCGCCGAGTTTTTCCTCCTCGTTTCTCGTGTTCTCTGCAACTATTTCGACCTTTTTTCCTTTCGACCACTCTCTGAAGTCCTCTTCGAATCTCTTGTTCGTCGACAGGATAATAGGAATATCGAAGTCTATCAACTTCTCATAAACAAAATCAATTATCTTTTTGCTTCCCAGAGGGAGCAATGGCTTTGCCTTTGTCTTCGTTATCGGCCAGAGCCTCGTTGCATATCCTCCCGCCATTATGACTGCTTTCATCGGATAAATTCAAAAGCTTAAAAATAAAAATCTGTCGACTTCAGCAAAATAGCCTACGTGATTTTACAAAAAAGTCCTTGTGTCTTGGCTTTGTGTAGCACAAAATTTAAATTCTTTTTCCTTCACGATGAACACATGTTCGACGCGTGGACGTGCTTTCTCTTAGTGGTGGTGCTGAGTATCGTGATTACAGCGATAAGTCTGGCTTTGGCCAAGCCGGAGGGATAGGATGCTACCACAGTCAACTGGAATGGACTTTCTCTCCTCTGTAGTCTTTTTATTTGTTCTGCTCGGATTGAGCGTTGCAGTAGGCTTCATGTCGAAAAAGAAGAGCGAGACCTTTAACGCTTGGCTTGCGGGAAGCAGAAACTTCGGGCCAGTCGTCACAGGGTTAGCATTGACAGCGACCTGGCTCAGCGGCTGGGCATGCCTGGGCTTGATGGGAATCGTTTATTCCTTTGGATGGTCGGGAATGTGGCTCGCCGGAGTCTGGACACTCGTCGGAATAATACCCACGGTTGCGATCTTTGGGCCGAAGCTCAGGAACAGATTCGAGCAGATGAAGGCAACAACGGTTCCACAGCTCGTAGGGGCGATTTACGAAAGCAAGGGCATCGCTGCCATAGCATGCGTTATCTACGTCGTTCTTCTGCTCGTTTACTGCGTGGGACAATACAAGGCTGCAGCGGCGGCGTGGCATATCGTTACTGGCACTCCTTGGGAGCTCTCGATATTGGTGTCGGCAATTGTAATGGCAGTTTACATGGCAGTTGGAGGATACACGGGAACGCAGTGGGCACTGGCAATTCAGGGAGCGTTTATAGCCTTTGCCTGTGCTCTCCTGAGCATAATGGCTCTCGCAATGGTTGGGGGTGTTGAAGGTCTGAACCTGGCCCTGGCACAGCAGGATCCGAAGCTCATCGAACCCCTTAGACCCGATCTCGCGGCTAAACCAAATCTTCAGTTCGCTGCAGATCTCATCGGACTCACAGCGACCCTCGGTTTGTTTGTAACAATGGCGGTCGGATTTCCGCATAACGTTGCACGCTTCATTGGGTTGAGGAGGATCACTAAGAGAGATCTCACGATCATGACCCTCGTTGTGTTCATCACCGCATCTGTTCCTTGGTTCAATCTGCTTACAGGGCTTTCAGCGAGGGCTATGTTCGATGCGGGGCTGTTCAAAATAGCTGCAGCCAAGCAGGATGCAGCTGGACCAATGGTTGCGCTGGCTATAGGCGCTCCAGTATCTGGATTCTACGTCGCAGCCGTTTTCGCAGCGGCAATTTCAACCCTTGCAGGAATGGTGCTTGTCATGTCCGGGAGCCTTACAAGGGACGTAATTCAACTTTTAAAGCCAAATTTGAGCGATAAAGCGCTTCTGAACACGGCTAGAGCCCTTACAATTCTATTCAGCTTGCTTCCGATCACTTGGTTGATTCTAAACCCGCCAGAGCTGCTCGCTTACCTGATGGCCGGCGCAGCTGTTGGGCTTGGCTGCATATTCTTCTACACGCTCGCGGTATCGCTTTTCTGGAAAGGAGCTCACAAGCTCGGTGCAGCAGCATGCATGATCTATGGATTTGTCATGACTGCGCTTGGGGGATACTACGTTTACACCGTAGCCCAGTGGGGCTGGGGTAATTGGTGGTGGGCAACCTTCATAGGCTGCGGTATAGCTTACTTCGCCTTCAGCAAGATCGGAAAGTGGATAAGCAAAGGGTAAAAATCATATTCAAAACCCATACTTTTTTTATGCCCAAGAAGGCTGTGGTGGATCGCAGGAAGTGTGCCTACTGTGGTGCCTGCGTTGCCGTTTGCAATCTTAACGCTAACGAACTTATCGAGACATACCTCGAGATAAAGGATAACTGCAACGGCTGCGGAATCTGCGTGAAAACGTGTCCCGTGGGTGCGTTGAGCTTGGTGGAGGTGTAACGATGTTCGACGTCGTCGTTGTCGGTGCTGGGCCAGCTGGTAGCATGGCAGCAAAGACCGCTGCTGAGAAAGGGTTGAATGTGCTTCTGGTTGAAAAGAGGCAGGAAGTCGGCACTCCAGTTAGGTGTGCGGAGGGGATCAGCAAGGACTCCCTGAGCAGATTTGTTGAAATTGACAGAAAGTGGATCGCAGCAGAAGTTGTCGGGGCAAAGATCTACTCTCCAGACATGACCGAAGTTGTTTTGGCCGAAGAGATGGCGGGAAACGAAGTCGGTTTCGTTCTGGAACGGAAGATCTTCGACAGACATCTTGCAAGGCTTGCTGCAAAGGCTGGAGCGGAGGTATTCGTTAAGACTGCAGCCCTAAGCTTCGAGAGGACGGAAAGGGGTTTGAAGGTGAAGCTTAGGAGGCTCGGTGAGGACTGGGAGGTGGAGACAAAGATCCTCATCGGAGCCGATGGCGTGGAAAGTAGAATCGGAAGGGAAGCCGGGATCATAAAAACGCTGAAGATGAGCGAAATAGAGAGCTGTGCTCAGTACCTGATGTCTGGGCTTGATATTGACGAAAAATATACCTACTTCTACCTCGGAAACGAATTAGCCCCTGGGGGCTACGCGTGGATATTTCCGAAGGGGGATAAAAGTGCTAACGTTGGGATCGGGATTCTTCCCTCACTTGCTAAAATGCCCGCAAAGCATTACCTCGACAGGTTCATAGAGAAAGTGGGGATAAGGGGCAGGATAGTCGAATTCGTCGCCGGAGCTGTGCCCGTTTACGGAGAAATAAGCACAGCAGTGGCTGACAACATAATGCTCTGCGGAGACGCAGCTTACCATTCCGATCCAATTACTGGAGGTGGCATAGCAAACGCTCTTGCCGCTGGCTACCATGCTGGAACAGTCGCTGCGGAAGCCATTGAGTCGAATGATTGCTCTGCAAGCTTTCTGAGGAGATACGACGAGCGATGGAAGTCAGACTTTGGAGCAAGGCTGAGGAGAAATAAAAAACTGCAGGAGTTCTTCCTGAAGCTCGACGATGAAACTCTGAACAGTCTTGCGAGAAGTATCTCGGGGAAGAAGATAGAGGAGATGAGCGTTCAGGCCATAATAGTGGAACTCCTTAAAACGAATCCCTCCCTTTTGGAGCTTCTCAAAGACTTCCTTTCCTGACTTTTTTCATCGAAATATTTAAATAAAGGATAATGGACAATTTCCCGTAGCCAATGAGAATGAACTGGAAGGAGATATTGGACAAAACGCTCGCGGGGGTCTATATACTCGACAGTGAGGGGAGATTTGTCTACGTGAACGACATAGTCGAAAGAGCCACACGTTATTCGAAGGAGGAGCTGTACGGTGGAGATATTTTTAAAATAACGCCTCCTGAGGAATTAGAAAAGGCAAAGGAGTACCTGAGAAGAACAATCAATGGCGAGACCATTTTTTACGAGGCCA
>CAZZIT010000155.1:0-4373 GCA_964654365.1 uncultured archaeon | reverse complement strand
CGCACCGCTTGCAATTCCGAGTATGTAGGGTTCAGCAAGCGGATTCCTGAATAGAGCCTGGAGAGCACATCCAGAAGCGGAAAGTGCTGCGCCAACGACCATGGCCAGGATCAGCCTTGGAAGCCTGTAGTCGACCACTATCGCCAACACAGTCTCATCCGCTGTGCCATTGATTACCTGCAATAGTTCGCCAAATCCGTAGTGCGAGCTGCCAACTGCCAACGAGAGCAGGACAACTGCCAAGTTAAGTGCTGCGAAGATCGCGATTTTCACGAAGTCAAATCTGTCGAATGAGTAATAAGGATTTCTTTAACACAAAAAGTTTTTAAATTCGCGCCCAACAAAGGCCATGCCACTCGTTCCCCATCGCCATTGCATCGTATGTGGAAAGGCTATCGAGGCTGACAAGTATTACTGCAGCGAGGAATGCGAGCGGAAGATGGAGAAGGAAAGAAAAAGGCAGAGAAACTTTACACTCTTCATGTTCCTGATGCTGCTGATAATACTCCTAATGTTCTGGCTGCCCCTCCTCCGTTAGCTCTCCGGGAACTGGGACGGGGTATCTGCCTGTAAGGCAGGCGATGCAGAAATCTTCTCCACCAAGTCTCTTTAAGGCAGAGAGCAGTCCTTTCAAGCTAAGGTAGCACAGGCTGTCAGCTCCAACTATCTCTCTTATCTCTTCTACGCT
Organism: uncultured archaeon; assembly: GCA_964654365.1. GTDB lineage: Archaea > Halobacteriota > Archaeoglobi > Archaeoglobales > Archaeoglobaceae > WYZ-LMO2. The sequence continues at coordinate 3,685 of CAZZIT010000155.1, read as the reverse complement.
GTGATTCGCCGCGACGAGCTCATTTCTCGTCTTCATATCTATGCCGAAATAGCATGGAGCGATTATCGGAGGACTTCCAACTCTGAAGTGTATCTCTCTCGCCCCTGCTTTCCTTATCATCTCAACGATCCTCTTAGATGTCGTCGCCCTGACGATACTGTCGTCGACGAGAACTATTCTCTTCCCCCTCACATTTTCCCTGATAACGTTGACCTTGAATTTAACCAAAAGCTCTCTAAGCTCCTGCTTCGGCATTATGAATGTCCTCCCGATGTATCTGTTCTTTATAAGGCACTCCATGTAAGGAAGCTTAGAGCTCGAGGCATAACCGATGGCTGCTGTTATTCCGCTGTCAGGAACAGCTGAAACGAAGTCTGCATCAGCGGGCGATTCCCCGGCGAGGATCTTCCCCATTTCGGTTCTCGCCCTGTAGACATTTATTCCGTCAATTATCGAGTCCGGGCGGGCGAAGTAAATGTATTCGAAAATGCAAACAGCCCTTCTTTTGCATTTAGCGAATTTTATGAATTCGAGCTCCCCATTTTCAACTATCGCCGCTTCTCCGGGCTCGATGTCTTTTATGAAATTGCCCTCCAATGCGTCGATTGCACAGCTCTCGCTGCAAATTATGTATCCATCCTCCAGCTCACCAACGCAAAGAGGCCTGAAGCCTACGGGATCCCTGTACGCAACGATTATGTCGTTGATCAGCAAAACGCAGGAATGGCTGCCGACGAGCTTCGAGTTCAGCTCCTGAAGAAGAATCCTATAATCATCCTCTCTCAGCAGAATCTTTGAAAGGAGCTGTGCTATGATCTCCGAATCTGAGTCAGAAGTGAAGACGCTGCCCTCGTTTTCTAGCTCTTTTCTGAGCTCTGTATGATTCACGAGATTTCCGTTGTGCGCAACAGCTATGTTTCCCACCTTCGACTTCACGACAAATGGCTGCGCATTTTCAAGCCTCGATAAACCAGTGGTGGAATACCGGACGTGCCCGATAGCATATTTCGCTGGAATCAGGTCTTCCCTGTTGAAAACTTCGGAAACGAGCCCCATCTGCTTTTTATATCTCAAAGTTTCGCTGTAGAAAGCTATACCGGCAGACTCCTGGCCCCGGTGCTGTAAGGAAAAAAGTGCGTAGTATACCTTTTCCCCAGCCAAGGACCTCTCGCTGTAAACTCCTGCGATTCCACACATCAGACACTATCCTTCGTCTTCTTAACCCAGTTGTAGCTTCTTAGCCTCCTGCTCCTTCCAAATCCACAGGCAGCACAGTATCTCTTCCTCCAGTGGAAAGAATTTCTACCGCACCTTCTGCAGCGAACGTGAACCATCTTTCTGTTTCTCCTACCCATCGCCGCTGTTCCGTCCGACATCACTCACCACCCGAAGACGGGGACACGAAGACCACTGTATCTCCTCTAATTATCACGCTTCCCACCTTCCTCACAATTTCTCCACCCTGGATCTCCTCAGCGTTGAGCAGCACGAGATTCATGTGTATGTCGTAACCATCGAGTGTTCCCCGGAACTCCCTGCCTCCCTTCAACCGCACGATCACAGGCGATTTTAACGATTTGTTTAAGATATCCAGCGGACGAACTGGCATTTCAAGCCCCCCGTGATTCTTGAGCATCGTTCTTGCTTAGCTATTTAAAGGTATCGCTCGGTCAGCACTTTCAAGCATATTTAAAAATCGGGGGCTAATTTTTTTGTGCAAATCCTTGAAGAAAATCTGAAGGGAGACGAAGGCGAAATAAAGCTCATTCCTGAAAATCTGGAAGACTTGTGGCATCTAAGGTTCATAATCGAAAAGGGAGACGTGGTTTATTCTGTCACCAAGAGGGCAAGCCACAGCGACGACAAGCTCAGAGGAGATAAGGAGCTCATCACGGTGCGCATCGGAGTTGAAGTGGAGAAAGTGGAATTCCATAAATTTGCGAACAGGCTGAGGATAAGCGGCAAGATCGTTGCAGGCATCGAGGAGGCGGGTTTTCACACGCTGAACATAGTCGTTGGAAGGGAACTGAGCATACGGAAGAGCTGGAAGGAGGAACAGTTGAAGAGGTTGAAGAAGGCAGTGGAGAGCTCAAAGAGGCCAGAAGTTTTAATACTGACCGTGGAAGAAGGAGAAGCCGTTGCAGGAGCTTTGAGGGAGTGGGGAGTCGAGGAGATATTTGAAAAGAGGCACAGCTACGCGAAGGATTACGGCGGGGCGAGGAAAGAATTTTTCGAAGAGCTCTTCGAGACTCTGAAGAGCATCAAGTTCAGGTATCTCGTTATTGCAGGGCCCGGATTTATAAAAAATGACTTTTACGATTTTCTGAGGCAGAAGGATGCAGAAATGGCTAAGAGAGCCCTGCTCGTCGACACTTCTTCGATTGGCAGAAGGGGATTTATCGAGGTTTTGAAAAGAAGGGTAATAGACAAGATCGTTGGCGAAATAAGGCTTGCGGAAGAAGCTGAGCTTGTTGAAAGGCTCCTCGAAGGCATTGCAAAGAATGAAAAGGTATCTTATGGTATTGAAGATGTTAAAAAAGCAAAGGAGTACGGGGCGATCGAAATTCTGCTAATTTCAGACGATTTCTTGTTGGAAGAAAGAGAGAAATGGGACATAGATGGCTTCATGGAGGAAGTTGAGAGAGTAGGTGGAAAAGTTTTGATACTTAGCTCGGAGTTCGAACCCGGTGAGATGGTCTCGAAACTCGGTGGTATCTGTGCGATCCTCAGATTCAAGGTCGAATAAGTGGGCAATCTTCGCTGTGCTTTCCAGCATCTATTTCTTCGTTTACTTCCACAGAACGTCTCCAGCGGTTATTGCAGACGAATTCATGAGAGAATTCGCCGTTTCGGCGCTTGCTGTTGGAATTCTTTCTTCGGTATATTTTTATCCATACGCTATTTTACAAATTCCTGTTGGTGTTCTTTCTGACACGAAGGGGCCAAGATGGACCGTAATGACTTTCACCTTGCTGACATTCTTCGGCGTCCTCACCCTTTCCTTGGCTAACAGCTATGAGATGGCAGTAGCTTCGAGACTTCTAATTGGAATAGGTGTTGCGGGTGTTTATGTTCCCACAATAAAAATTATATCTGTCTGGTTCAAGCAGAATGAGTTTGCAACTGCAACAGGTCTTCTTTTTGCAATCGGAAATCTCGGGGCAATTCTCTCAGCCTATCCCTTAGCTCTTGCGATAGAGCTGATTGGCTGGAGACTCTCATTTTCATTCGTTGCCGCGATTACTGCTCTTCTAATATTCCTCTGCTGGAAAATCGTGAGAGATGCTCCTAAGGATTATAAGGAAGAGAAGCTGCGAAGGAACGACTTTTTTTTGGTCCTGGGCAATTTCTCACTCTGGCTAATCGCAATTTCTGCAATGCTCAGATATGGAGTCGTGATGGGATTTCAGGGGCTCTGGGGTGGACCATATCTAATGGATGTTTACGGAATGCCCAAGGCAACAGCCGGGAGCATACTGATGCTCATCGGAGCTGGAACGATTGTTGGAGCGCTGATCTTCGGAAGGATTTCGGACCTCATCAGGCTCAAGAAAATCGTGCTAATCTTTGGCGGTGTTGGCTTCACAATTTCCTGGCTTCCGCTCGTGATAGCCACATCTGCTCTCGACTTCACTTCAATCTGCCTCATCTCCTTCCTAATGGGATTCTTTTCAAGCACAGGCCC
>CAZZIT010000154.1:0-7782 GCA_964654365.1 uncultured archaeon | reverse complement strand
ATCGAATTTTTCAGACAAAGGTGTCTAGAAGTATCTGCTGGCTTCCGTCCAAGAAGGTAGCAACCACGAGCACTCTATCAGCACCACCCGAACCACACGTTAACGTCACACTTGATCCAACTGTAATACCCAAAGTACCCGTTACCTCAGTTCCGTCAGACTTTGTACACCTTACCTCTATACTATCCAAGCTAAGAACGTCAGGACCTCCCGCCAAGGTTACAATGACATCAGTTCCGCTTTGCACGGCCGTTACCGCGACATTGTATGTCTTCTTCACACTGGTACCCATGCCGAACACAAAGCTCGCTATCACCGCCGCCAGAATCACTGTTATTGCCACCATCAGTATCACGCCTATCACTGGGCTCACACCTTTCTCATCCATTCTCCTCATCAAACCACCTCCTTCACTATAATCATGATTATAGCATCTATATAATCTTTTCGCTTTCAGCTGAGGAGAGGAAAAATCTTACACTGTGCACCATGTCAGCAGGGAATATAAAACTTTCGATGTTAATAGTTTAAAAATAAAAAAAGATCCCACAAAAAGCTCACTTCTTCGCCTTCTTTTTCTCCGTCTTCTCGGCAGCCTCCTTCTTTGTCTTCTCCCCTTCCTTCTTCTTTCCTGCTCCGCACTTTGCCATGAAATGAGTGAATTGTTAATATTTAAATCTTTTTCCCATAGCTAAAAGGGAAAAAAGCGACAAAACTTTACTCTTCCACCATTTCTTCCGCCCATCTACCCCTGACGTTGGCCAACGGAGGGATAGGCCTGATATTTAAAAATTAATCCAAAAAATTTAAAAATTCGAGAGAGAATCGAAACAGATTTAAGCCCTGATTACACACGCGATCGAGCTCCGGTGGTGTAGCCCGGTCAAACATAGGGGACTCTCGATCCCCTGCCCCGGGTTCAAATCCCGGCCGGAGCACTTAAAATCATTCAGAAATTTTTCAATATGATTTAGCATTGGGAAGCTAAAAATAGCGGGAGTCCCGAGATCCATCAATGAGGGTCAAGACTGGAATACCTGGAATGGACGAGATCCTGAACGGGGGGATTCCAGAAAGGAACGTCGTTTTGCTGAGCGGAGGTCCTGGAACTGGAAAGACCATATTCGGTCAGCAGTTCCTTTGGCATGGACTGCAGACCGGTGAAGCTGGAATTTACGTGGCCCTTGAAGAGCATCCAGTCCAGATAAGGCAGAACATGGCAAGCTTTGGCTGGAATGTTAAGAACTTCGAAGAGGACGGGAAGTTCGCCTTGGTCGACGCATTCACCGCTGGGATCGGGAAGTCAAAGGAGTACGAGAGGTACATCGTCCAGGACCTGACCGATGTCAGGGAGTTGATGGACGTGCTCAGAATAGCGATTAAAGACCTGAACGCAAAGCGGGTCGTGGTCGACTCCGTTACGACGTTATACATAAACAAGCCGGCGATTGCGAGAAGCACAATAATGCAGCTGAAAAGATTCTTAGCCGGAATGGGTTGCACAGCGATCTTTGTAAGCCAGATAAGTGTTGGAGAAAGAGGTTTTGGAGGGCCTGGAGTCGAGCACGGCGTTGACGGCATAATCAGGCTCGATCTGGACGAAATAGATGGGGAGCTGAAGAGGTCAATAGTGGTATGGAAAATGAGGGGAACAAGCCACTCGATGAAGAGGCACCTTTTTGAGATAACTTCGAAGGGAATTGTTGTTTATCCAGACAGGATCCTTAAGCTGAGGTGAAGGTATGGAGGAGATTCCCCTTAGTCCAATAACGAAGGAGGAGATTCACAGGCTCGAAAGCACCCTGCTTTTCGCCACACTTTTCCGACCGGAAGTCATAGAGCTCATAAAGAATCCTGCAGAAAGGCTCACCTGGGTCGACAGCCTGGCCGTAGCTGCTGGCGCTATTGCAAGAGAAAAGGCGAGAATGACAGTTTCGGAGATTGCAAAAGAGCTTGGAAGAACCGAGCAAACGATAAGGAAACACCTGAAGGGAGAAACGAAGGCTGGTGAGATCGTGAGGAGGACATATGAGCTGATAAAGAATGGAAAGCTGAACGAAATCGTGAGCCTTGAGAGCGTGGAAGAGATTAGAAAGCTGAGATTGGAAGTCGAGGAATTGAAGAATGAGAATGAAAAGCTAAAAAAGAAATTGGAGAGGCTCAAAAAATTGAAGGAGGAATTTGAAGGGCTCAGAAGAAAACTCGGCGAAATAAAGGGGGAACTCGACAAGGCTTTGTCATGAAAATCTCCTGAAAAAGCATTGATATTGTCAAATTCAGAAAATTTTTTAAAATGGCTGTAGAATGCCAACTCATGGCTGCTATAGAGGTGCCTATTCCAGAGGAACCAAATCTTCTGATATCGATTGGCCTCGGCATAATTCTTGCCCTCGTTCTGATCCTGCCTTTCAGAGTTAAGAAGGTCGAAGAAAACCTCGAGCCGTTCTTCCTCGTTATGGGCATAATTGCAGTGACTATCAGCAATCTATGGAGCATTGATCTTATCATTGAAGCCATTGAGGCTCCCGTGAAGATCGCAGAGGTCTATGGAATCCCGATAGGCATTTTCCAGGTCGTGCTCATTGTGGGTCTAATAATTCACTACTACAACAGGCCGATATACTCCGCTTTGGTGGCGCTGATGAAGAAGATTGGGGTGCGAACCTTTGCATTCATATTCGTTGTCCTCTTTGGCTTAGTCTCAAGCCTCATTTCAGTCATCGTCTGCGCTGTGCTTCTTGCCGAAATCGCCCTCGTTATGCCGCTGGAAAGAAAGAAAAAGGTGGAGTTCATAGTAATTGCCTGTTTCGCTGTTGGCTTTGGAGCAGCGCTAACCCCTGTAGGAGAGCCGCTTTCAACAATTGCTGTTAAGAAGCTTGCTGGAGAACCCTATAATGCGGACTTCTTCTTCCTCTTCAACATTCTCGCGCACTACATAATTCCCGCCATAATCGTGCTTGGCATTTTTGCAGCATTAAGAGTTGGAAAGCAGAGCACCGAGAGCATCGGCGTTCCCGAGTATACGGAGACCCTAAGGGGGGTAGTGGTGAGGGCCTTGAAGGTATACACCTTCGTTGCTGCACTCATCCTGCTCGGCGGAGGATTCACTCCGTTAATAGTCTGGTACATCTCCAAGATACCGCCGGAAATCCTCTACTGGGTTAACATGGTTTCCGCTGTTCTCGACAACGCAACGCTGACCGCTGCAGAAATTGGTCCATGTCTGTCTCTGAACCAGATCCAGAGTGCGCTAATGGCTTTGCTGATCTCGGGCGGTATGCTGATCCCGGGGAACATTCCTAACATAGTATCTGCTGCGAGATTGAAGATCACTTCAAGCGAATGGGCAAAGATCGGTGTTCCACTGGGTCTGGTTCTGATGGGAGCTTACTACGTGATAATCTTCTTCCTAGGACTTTAAAATCTGAAAATTTTTTCTTTAAATCCAAAAATAAGGAATTCAGGAAATTTTGGTGCGCAGAACGATTTCTGCTAGATCCATTACAGCAATTTTTTCCTTCAGCCCCTCGTCTCTGACCGCATCATCCAGCATCGCCTTACAAGCTGGACATGCAACTGCAATTATGTCTGCTCCAGTTTCAGCAGCCTCCCTCACCCTCTCTCTTGCAGGGCTTTCTCTGCCCCTGAGTAGATCGAATACGAAATTCCCGCTTCCGCCTCCGCAGCAGAAAGAGTTCTTCCTGTTTCTCTCCATTTCCACGAATCTTAAGCCTGGGACGGAATTCAGGACTTCCCTTGGCTCCTCGTAGATTCCATTGTATCTCCCCAGAAAGCATGGGTCGTGGTAGGTTACAGTTTTTCTTTGCTCGAAAAGCTTTATCTTCCCGCTCTGGATTAAATCCAGCAGAATCTGGGAGTAGTGGAAAATTTCGAAGCCTCCGTAGCTCTTGAGGGCATTGTATGCGTGCGGTGAGATTGTGATGACCTTTTTCACTCCGAGCTCGCTCATAGTTTTCTTGTTCTTCTCAACAAGCTCCTGAAACAGCCCGAGCTCTCCCAGCATGTATACCTCGTTTCCGTCACAGCATTCATTCTCTCCAAGGATGCCGAATGAAACTCCCGCTCTTTCAAGGATTTCTGCGAAGCTCCTTGCCATCGATCTTCCCCTGTCCTCGTAAGAACACTCGCACCCGAGGAAAAGAAGGAATTCGTCATCTTCGAACTTCTTGGCCCGGAGCCAGTCTGACCTCTGTTTCTTCGACAAACCCCAGGGATTCCCGTATTTCCTTACATTTTCCAGAAAGTCCCTCACAAATGAAGGAGCAAGGCCCTTTTCAAGAATTTCCCTCCTAGCCGAAACGATCCAGTCCACTATTTCATCCTTAAAACCCATTCTGCAATTCTCTGCGCAGTTTTTGCATGCAGTGCAGGAAAATACGATCTTTAAGAGGTTTTGCGATGGACCTATTTCTCCGTTCAGAAACGCCCGCATGAGCCAGAGCCTTCCCCCGGGAGAAAAGCTTTCGAATCGAAACCTCGCATAAGGCGGACAGTTGTACTTTGAAAAGTCATCTGGGAACTTGCAGTATCCGCATCTGAAGCATCTGTGAATGTCCATCATGGCTCCACCTCCCAGTTTCCTGGATTCATTATGCCGTTGGGATCCAGGAGTACCCTAATCTGATTCATCAGCTCGACAGCATTTTTATCCATCCTCTCAAGAATCATCTTCTGGGCAAAAAGTTCAGGCTTCCACGGAATGCCTCCGAGCTCCAACGTGGCTAAATAGGAGTCATGAAGAGCTTCTCTAGCCCTCTCAATACTCGCCCTATCCGCCCTGTTGAACGGAAAGCTGAAGGAAAACATCATGCAGTGTCCCCTGCCCACGATCCTTCCAACATGCCCGTAGGTGATTTCGTGTCTTCTTGATATCTCCTTGAGCTTTTGGAGCGCTTCAGCAAATTTCTCAACTGGAATTATCGCCCCGCAGTATACGAATCCCCCTCCTTTCATCACGTCTGCAAACCTCGTCACGCTTGATGCGGGCTTCTCAAGAAAATCCTCTTGCACTTCCGAAGTTAGGAACATGAAACCGCCATCTCCACTTTTTATATAGTCACTCACGGAATTCCAGAGCATTTTTCTCTTGAATTCTATTTCCTCCTCGCTGTCTCCGTTAAAATAAATCTGAACGAGCACGATGTCTCTGAACATCATCGGATATGGCTGCTCCAGTGTGATAATGTCTTCAGCCATCTCCGTGTGCGTTATTCTGTAGACCACATCCGCAACCTTTTTTGGATCATCGAGAACGAATACCTCGATATCCCTGAGCCTCTTTTTCGGATAAAGCTTCAAACCAAGCTTCGTTATTATTCCTGTTGTTCCAAACCAGCCCATAAAAATCCCAGCAAGATATGGCAGCGGTTCTATCGCAAACCAGTAAGGACTGAGGGAGCATGATCCTATCCTGCATATCCTGCCAGTTGGCAAAACAATCTCCAAGCCAGTAACCATTGTGGAGTTAAATCCGTATAGCTGCGAGAGATGTCCCTGACCGTGAATCAGGATGTTTCCGACCACCGTTGCCGACGGCGGGGCATCTGGCATAGAGTAACAGAGATCCGGGTAACTCTTTTCGAGAAATGCTTTCAGCTTTCCCTGAGTAACTCCCGGTTCAATTATGGCATATCTTCCAAGCCTGTTTACCTCAATTATTCTGTCCATTCTCCTCAAATCAACGGCGATGCCCTTCTTTACTGGAACTGCCAGTCCGGAAAGCGTAAGTGATCCCCCTACAGGAGTTAGCGGAATTTTGTACCTGTTTGCCAGCAAGACGATCTTCTGAATTTCCTCCACAGTTTTAGGCATTACAACAAAATCGGGCTTCTCCCTCTCCGTCACTCCCGAATCTCTTGAGTAAATGTAGAGTTCTTCATCTTTTTTGGAAACAAATTCCTCTCCGACTATATCAACGAGTGCCTTGTAGACTTCCATAATTCACCTCCTGAGGGCGAGTTTGCAGAGTTCGTGGATCATTATCGGTTTTAACCCCTTCTCCTGAACTTTTTTTGCAAGGCTCGAATAGCAGGCGGGACAGTTGAAAACACAGTATTCCGCATTTGCCCTTACCATGTCCTCGACATTTCTTTTCTGAACATCGACAAAGAGGTCGTATCTCTGAAGACTCCTAATTATACCGCCACAGCAGAGCGCATTCTCGCGGTCGTACTTCCTTTCAACCCTCTCCACCCCTATGAGTTCGAATATCTTGTCTAAGTAGTGCTCCTTCCAAGGCGTAAGACGGGTAGAGCAGTTTCTTTGGTAGGCCACCTTAACGTTCAAGGGCTCGATCTCGCTCTCATGTTTCTTAAGATTCCCGTAAAGGTACTCAAAAAGGTGAACGGGCTTGAAGGGGACGTTTATTCCGTAGGCGTTTGCGTAGGATGTGAAGGTTGAGTAGCACTCGTCGTGGAAAAAGACGACCTCCTTGAAGCCATGGTTTGCGATGTTTTCGATTATCTTCGGAAGCCTGGCCCTTATTATCGACGGCTTTCCGAAGTGAAGATAGACGAGCTGGCAGAAAAAGTGTCTCCCCAGAATGACGGACACATCCTCAAAAAGTTTGCCTTGGATCGAACCGATGTACTCTGGAAAGAGACAGAGGGAGATAACAGGTTCCTTAGCTCCCGGAAAATGCGGAAAATCCTTCTTCCCCGGAATCGCAAGGTTGATCCACTGCCTTAAAATCGGTCTTGGTGCTGGAAGAATGCCCCTTTTCTCCTGAAGATCCGTTATCAGATAGAAAGGATGATTTCCCCTCTTGCAGTACTCTTCACATGCATAGCAGGTCGCGCATTCGTGAAGAACGACTGAATCCTCACCGTTTATCAGCTTCATAATCTCCTTTTTAGCTTCTTCGACGTCAAAATCCATGTACTGGCATCTTACGAGGCAGTCAACGGTTGAGCAATCTTCACAGAGAGTTCTGTCAAATTTAAGTTCAAACATGGTGAAAAGTAGATTTTAACCATATTTAAAATTTACTTATTCTCGCTTTGAAAAACATAAGAGGCTGGTAGAGGGCAAGCCTCAGAAAGTTTGGAGTGTTTTGAACTGCGGGTCTACCAGACGGAAGGTGGGTGAACGTAAACTGGGCCAAATCTTGGAATAGGATTACTCAGCAACCCATTTCTTATTCTTAATAGGTATTTCACGTCCTTCCTGCAACCGCTCGGTTCAAATTCCCCTACGAAAGATGTAGAAAACCCAGCCCCTCCACGTACTCTAGCAGACCAAAATTTCTGGTTATTCTTATTATAACATCGCTAAACGATTCCCCTTTTCTCTTCAATCTCTTCAGCGCGTTGTACGCTTCCTCCGATATCGTCAGGGTCTTGTGCGTCATGATGAATGTACACTTACGTGCACTTAAACTTTCTGGGTGGTGGAAATGCTGTTTGAAGGCGACATCGACTGCGTCGAAAGACTGCTCATACCTTTATAGAGAGCTCTGAAAGCCGGGAGGATGTTTACAGGGAGGGATACGACAGAAGGCTGAGTCTGCGGAAGGATGTGGAAGAGCATTATGACTGCTACCTTAACTGGTACGGCAGCCCCCTATGATCACATCCACACTTCTCAGCCCTGTTTCTCACGATTTACGAAATTATAAATATCGTTTTGAAACCGAGAAATTATTCACAGAATCTCATCATACCCAGAAGAGCCCCGCTGTATATGCATCCATCCGGGCCTATTTCGGTGGCAGCGTAAAAGCTGTTGTGTGCAGGAAGAGGAGATATCCTGGTATACCATACA
>CAZZIT010000153.1:0-3777 GCA_964654365.1 uncultured archaeon | reverse complement strand
CAAACTTCAAGCACATCGATGCCGTTTCTTCTCACCGTGCCGATCACTTCGATCGCATCATCGAGGTCAGCATCGAAATCGTCGAAAACGGTGCAGTTAATGCTACCCGAGCCGTCCACTATCGTGAATATCTTCGCAATCGCGGTCTCCTTCGAATGGGTGACTATACCCCTTACCCTCACCATCCTCCCCAGGAATTTTGAAGCCTCCGAAATCGCAATGACGTCCAGATCTTTCGAAAGCTCGACCACAGTGTAATTCTGCAGCTCCACCGGGGCCAAATCGATCTCTCCGCTTACGCCTATGTTTGTGATCTTGACAACAACCTCATCCCCTTCGCGAAGGTTCTGAACCAGCTTCCTAGGAATTAACCCCCTAAGCTTTCTGTTCAGACTTACAAAGGCGCCAATATCCGTGATCGATGAAACTGAACCCAAGTAAAATTTTCCTATCCTGAGGTCTTCAATCCCGCAGCTATTTCCAATCTTGAAAGCGTGAGGTTTTTTCCTGCAATCAAAACAAAGCTCCTGATCTGTCTCTTTTCCGCAGATTTGGCATCTCTTCACCTTTCCTTTCCCACCACAGGCTTTGCAGACTTCAACGATTTTTAACTTCCCCCTACCACTGCAAACGCCACAGATTCCCTTCATGAACAGCTTGATCTGCTCTTCTGATAAATCCACGATCTTGGGATCGAAGCTTTTTGCCTTTCCAGTCCCGCCACAGGTCTCGCAAACCTTTTCAATTTCGGTGTAGCCCTTTCCCCCGCACTTCTGACAGTTCATAAGCGAATTGGGATTAAAGGTAATAAAAACATTCTGACTGTTGAGATCAGGCAGGCAAAAAGGAGTGCGAGGAAGCTGACCCTTCTGAAGATCTTGATAGCTTTCAGGACGTCTTCATCTCTCGCATCTCTCCCTGGAAGAGAGTAATGGCCAGGCTTCTCCAGCTTAACTCCAAGGACATAGGACATCGCCGAGATCGTGCAACCATTCAGCTTCACCTTGTTCTTGAGTCCATATGAGAATGCACCTCGCCTGAAAAATTCAAAGAAGATGAGTGCAATTCTCGCGGGGATGTAGTTTGCAGCATCGTCGAGACGGGCGGCAAACTTTCCAAAATACTCGTAATGCCTACGATAACCGATCATGGAGTCGCATAAGTTGATCGCCCTGTAGACGACTGCTCCCGCGACTCCAAAGATGGAGAAGTAGAAAAGAGGAGAGAGGACACCGTCGACGTAGTTTTCTGCGGTCGATTCGATTACAGCAGACCTTAGCTGGGGCTCATTGAGCTTCGCAGTATCTCTGCTTACGATTTTTTGAACTTCTGCTGGGTCGAAATTTGTGTGCAGGCAGTTCTCAGCATGCTGTATCATGCTCTTTATCGAGATCGAGGAAAAGAGAAGGTATAGATGCCAGGCAAACATTAACGGCTGGGGAAGTGGGACGATGGAGAGCACAAAGGCGAAGCTTAAGACTGTGAGAACTGCAATTAAGCCATAGAAAAACTGAACAGCATTGCTTCTCCTTTCTATTGTCGAAAAAGCCCTTTTGAACGCTTCGAGAATCCTCGCAAACCAGATCACAGGATGGAGTAAAAGCGGTGGTTCTCCGATGAGCAAGTCCAAGGAGAAGGCTAAAATCAGCAGTAAGAGTTCTAAGGCAATTTGTTCCATCAGGTCTTAATTCGCTCTGGATTAAACCCCTTTTTAACCAGCAGGTCCTTAACCTTGTTTACATGGTTGCCCTGAAGCTCTATTACGCCATTCTTTATTGTCCCTCCGCACGCAAGCTTCGATTTTAAGAACTTCGCCAGCTCTTCTAGGTTTATCTCGTTCCCGTCTAAGCCTTCGATTGTCGTAACTTCCTTCCCATATCTCCTCTTCCCGACCTTTATGAATATGAACTGCTGTTCCTTCGCTACTTCCTCGCAGATGCACAGGTCTTTTGGCAACCCGCACTTAGAGCATATCTCCGACATTTCACCCTCCTTTCTTGAAGATTGCATGAGTTGAATTTTAAAACTTTCGGTTAAAGTGCGTGGCCAAGGATTATATTTTCTAATGCCTTCCGACTCTCATGCCATACCGGGATCTCAGGGAGTTCATAGAAAAACTCGATGATTCCAACGAGCTTGCGAGAATAAAGGCTGAAGTTAGTCCTGAGCTTGAAATCACCGAAATAACGGACAGAGTTGTCAAAAAAGGGGGTAAAGCGCTGATGTTCGAAAGACCAAAAGGCTACAATATCCCCGTGCTCACAAACGCTTTTGGAACCGAGAAAAGAATGCTCATGGCTCTTGAAATGGAAAGCTTTGAAGATGTGAGGGAAAGAATATTTTCTCTGATAAGAAACCCTCCAGCCTCTTTTTTCGATGCCGTCAGAGGGCTCGAAAAGGTAAAGGAGCTCATGAATGTGAGACCGAAGAAAACCAGCAATGCTCCTTGCATGGAGAGGAGGGCTGAAAGTCTTGATAGGTTTCCAATCCTGAAATGCTGGCCCAAGGATGCGGGAAGATTCATAACTCTGCCCGTTGTCATAACAAGAGATCCCTTAACGGAAGAGCTAAATGCAGGGGTTTACAGGATGCAGGTTTTCGATGGAAAAACTACGGGAATGCACTGGCAGATCCACAAACACGGAGCAGAACATTTGAGGAAATGCAAGGAGCTCGGGAAGGACAGAATAGAGGTAGCAGTTGCGATCGGTGTCGATCCGGCTGTGCTTTACTCTGCAACCGCTCCAGTGCCAGAAGGAATCAGCGAGCTCGCATTTGCAGGCTTTTTAAGGAAGAAAAAGGTTGAATTAGCTGATTGCGAGACCGTAGACTTACAAGTCCCCGCAACTGCCGAGATCGTTCTCGAAGGATACGTTAAAATCGACGAGCTACGAACAGAGGGACCGTTTGGAGATCACACTGGTTACTACACCCCCCCAGAGCCGTATCCCGTGTTCCACATAACTAACATAGCCCACAGAGAAGACCCGATATACCACGCAACCGTTGTCGGAAAACCACCAATGGAAGACGCATGGCTTGGAAAGGCTACTGAGAGGATCTTTCTACCCCTTATACAGCTTCTCAACCCCGAGATCGTAGATCTAAATCTCCCTGTCGAAGCTGGATTCCACAACCTTGCGATAGTCTCGATAAAGAAGAGATATCCCGGGCAGGCAAAGAAGGTCATGTTTTCCCTCTGGGGGATGGGAATGCTGTCTTTGACAAAGATCGTTGTCGTGGTTGACAGCGAAATAAACGTTCACAACCTGAGCGAGGTGCTGTGGGCCGTAACCACCAGATTTGACCCGGCGAGAGACGTGGTCCTGATCCCACCCTCCCCCACCGACGCCCTTGACCACTCGGCCTACTTACCGAATCTCGCGGGAAAGCTCGGAATCGATGCAACGAAGAAGCTGAGGGAAGAGGGATACGAAAGAGAATGGCCCGAAGTTGTTGAGATGTCGAAAGAGGTGAAAGAAAGGATTAACGCAATCTGGGGCGAAATAAGCAGATCTCTATGAGTGTCATCGATTTGAGCAGGAAGCTGTTCGTTCTACCAGGCGTTGAGATTTTGGCTGTTCTCTACTCTATTTTGGCTGTGATTTCTTTTATCTTTGAGCTTAGGGCATTCCTTTTTCTTTTAATTCTCACGGCGACGATAGTACTAGCTATAAAGCTTTTGAAGCTCAGGTTCAACGCGAAGAGGGTCCTCTTCCTATCTATTCTTGTCTCAACTTTGAGCTTTCTCTCCTTTGCAATTTCAGGAAGCTTTTC